>JBGMQW010000027.1:19223-22887 GCA_048060815.1 Thiohalomonadales bacterium
GGTATTTTACCGGGTGAAAAAGTTACAGCAGAAATTTCAAAAATACGAGGTATTAAAATTGGCGAAGATTCTATAAGCCCCAACCGTCATGTTGATATAAACAATGAAGATGACTTATTGGACATGATTCATTTTGTGCGTGAAACAACAGGAAAACCAACAGGAATTAAGGCTGTAATTGGTGCCTATGGCTGGGTCGATAGTTTATGCAGAGCGATAAAAAAACGTGGTATTGCATCTGCACCGGATTTTATAACAATAGACAGTGCTGATGGTGGCACAGGCGCTGCGCCAATGAGCTTGATTGACTACATGGGTTTGCCACTGCGTGAAAGTTTACCGCTTGTTGTTGATATATTAATAGCACATAACTTAAAAGACAGAGTTAAAGTTGTTGCGTCAGGTAAAATGGTAACACCGGCAGATGTTGCGTGGGCTCTTTGTACCGGAGCAGATTTTATCACATCAGCACGGGGTTTTATGTTTTCCCTTGGTTGTATTCAAGCATTGCAATGCAATAAAAACACTTGCCCGACTGGAATAACAACTCACAATAAAAAATTACAATCAGGATTAAACCCAATACTAAAAGCAGTTCGCGTAAAAAACTATGTCGCGAACATGGTAAATGAGGTTGGCATTATTGCTCATTCCTGTGGTGTGAATGAACCGCGTGAATTGCAACGCTTTCATGCCCGAATGGTTGTTGAAAATGGCAAGTCGTTACCATTAAATGAAATCTATAAATTAGATAAATATATTGCAGAATGAAAATTTTAACGTAATTAGAAAATAATTTTTTATCAATATTAAGCTTGGTTATTGTGCTCACAGCATCTTGCTATCAGTAATTTATTCACCATGAAACCAGTCTATTTAGCTTGGTTTCATCGAAAATATCGTATCGATATTCCATTAATCTCTTTAAATTCCAGGTAATTAGCTGCACAAAAATTATACAGCTGTTATTATTGGTTAAAAAATAATCTATATACTGAATTAAATAATTTACGGAGATTTTTTATGAAATTAATTTCAATCACAACGGTACTTCTAATATCAACTTTAATTGCTTGTGGCGGTGGTGGATCTGGGGGAGCAGCAGGGCCAGGAAGTACTCAATCTGTCAGCTTACAATGTGATTTAACTGTGAAATATATTCCTCGTAGTCCCGATTTGTTTTCTGCTGCAACAACAGTACCTCCTGCTATTGCTACTGCAATTTTAGTTCATGGTAAAAAAGGATCACCAGCAGCAAATCAGATGTTAGGTATGCAAGCAAATCTGAATGCGAAGGGATATGACGTCATTATGCCTTATATGACGTGGTCGGGACAAAATTGGGATGGCACACTATGCGATAGTATTTCATATCTAAATGAGTTAATTACAACTGAAAAAAATGCGGGAAAAAAAGTAATTCTTTTGGGCCATAGTTTGGGAGGGCCTAGTGTATTAGCTTATAATTCGCTTAAAAATACCACTAAGCCTGATGCTGTTGTCGTAGTTGCTCCAGGGCATTATATTCATTATTCAAACAAATTAGCTTCTGCCCATGCGCCCTACATTCAACAAGCCAAGACGATGATTGCGAATGGACAAGCGGATCAAATTGCAAATTTTATGTCATTAAATGGCGGGCAATTAGTGCTGATAACTTCAACACCGGTAACGTATTTATCAATGCATGATATTAACCAATTTCCAGATATTAAAGTTTCAACCGCAGCGGTATCTATCCCTTTATTGTGGTTAGCAGGTGATATGGATAATCTAACAACAACTTCACTTAAATTTGGATTGCCCAGCGCAATACCTAATAGTTCGACAAACTTGTATAAAGTAGTTCCAGGAACACATCTTTCAGTGATGAGTAACGATTCTACTTCGATTGAGATAAATAATTGGTTTAGTTCTTTAAAATAATTTGCTTATATTTGCTTACTGAAATGTAAGTGAAATTAAAACAAACTCAAGTTCTATTTTTTCATTAGTTATAAGAATGAAATGATAGGCTTGAGTTTTTTATATTTAAATTATTGATAACAGTTAACATGAATATTACTGTAGTAGATTGATATAGTTAAGAATCATGAGTTAAGTGATTAACCTGTTATAATTTTCTGCAATTTCATTATTCGGAAAAGTTGATAATTATTAGAATTTAACTATACATTGGCGTATTGTTAATCTAGTAATATAGAGAATGTTTTTTGATTAAATTAAGGAGAATTAGTAATGTACAAAAAATGTCATTTTATTTGTTTACAATTTGTAGGCGTTATTATTAGCACCGTTCTTATTAGCAACGTAGCCTTGGCGGAACGAGAACGAGTCCCGGGTTACATTACTAACTCGGATGGTACTATTCTACGTGGATCATCCGGTGAATGTATGCACTCCAGTGGCTGGACAGAAAAAATGGCCATTGTTGTTGGTTGTGATGGTGTAGTTCTTAAAGCACCGACCGAAGTCGATCGCGGTAAAGGTAGTGGTGATGATGTTGCATTTGTCATTCCATCGGCTTCCATGTTTGCATTTGATAGTGCTGAATTAACTGAAACAGGGAAGAGCGATCTCAAAGCTTATACTGCCAAAATTAAACCCGAGTTAGCAAAAGCCTTTGTTGCCGTTATTATTGGACATACCGATAATAAAGGTGATCCAAAATATAATCTGGACTTATCAAAGCGGCGTGCCCAGTCAGTGCGAGATTATTTAATAGCCAATGGTGCTTTGGCGTTTAAATTGCGTATTGTTGGTGAGGGAGCTAAAGAACCTATTGCGTCAAATGACACTAAAGAAGGTCGTGCAAAAAATAGACGAGTTGAGGTAATTGTATTTGGTGAAGAGCGTGAACTTGATGTTTTGAGTTTTCCCAGTGTGGCATTATTTGATCGTAATAGTAGTGAATTGACACTGCGCGGTAAACAATTACTCGACAAAAATAAACTTGAAGCTAAATCAAAATTGGCAAAAGCATCGTATATCGAAATCATTGGTCATACTGACGATGTTGGCGATAAAAAGGAAAATCAAAAACTTTCCGAGCAGCGTGCCAGGTCTGTGGCTTTAAACCTGATCAAAGCGGGTGTGGATGAAAGCAAAATTGCAATAGTTGGTATTGGCGCAAGTCAGCCTATTGCCAGTAATCAGACCGAAGAAGGGCGTGCCCAAAATCGTCGTGTAGAGGTTTTTGTTGTAGGTCGTATGAAATAATTATATTTAAAACATATCACCGAAAATCAATTGGGGAAGAATCAATCTTCCCCGATATTTTTCAGTTGTAAGCTAATTTCTATTTTACAACTGTTGTCAATAAATCCTTATACATTGGCATTAATAAATCGGCTGCTGCTTTGAGATTATCATTAGGATAGAGGCTGGTCATGTAGTAAGGCGTTAACATAGAAACTTCTGTTTTGCCTTTGTTTTGATAAATACCAATATTGCCACACGGTAACATTGCGCTGACTTTTAAACCGGCTTTCCAGGCTAGTTTTCCGGCTGCTTTAACGCAGAATTTAACTAAATACACCTGTCCTTTTTTAACTTTAAAATCTCCAAGATAAACCCATTTTTTTTCCTGTACATAACTTTTAACAGACTCAACAACTTCGGTCATGGACTTTGAAGATGATTTAATTAAAAAAACATCGTTTGG
>JBGMQW010000028.1:0-9406 GCA_048060815.1 Thiohalomonadales bacterium
AATTACTTAGGACGCAGTCTAAACAGCAGCACTAATTGGTGCAAGATATTTAATCTAAATATGTTACTATTTGAAAGGACTTTTATTAATTCAATAGTAATTTAAGCAACAGCAACATCATCCCTGTCAGATTCATTCCGGAATGATTCTAATGGCTTATTGATGGTTTCCATCAGTTTATTAATATCGTTTAATTGTTCTTTTAATTTTGTTGTTGTTGTTTCAAGCTCGGTAATTCGGCCTTGTAAGGTATTACGTGATTCATTAATTTTACGTAAGCTTTCAAGACGTTTTTCCATTTGTGATTTGTGTTCTTTAATTCGAGCAACCAATGGCGCCATAGCAGCCTTGCCCCAGGTAGCGGAATCTTGATTGGCATTATAAAAAGTATTACGAGCATGGCTAACCATTGAAATAAAGAATTTTTTAACAACAAAACTTTGTTCTGTCATAGTTGTTAAGCTACTACGACGATATGCTTCTGCTTCATTAAATAATCTATCCATATCACGTTTATATTTGGTGAAACTAAACAATCGAGGTTTTGTTTCTTGCAGACCATGTTCTTTATTAAAATTTCGATATATCGTCTGTATTAAGGTATTGAGCTGATCGACCTGTCTTGATGCATCTCGTGTCATGCCGGTAATAACATCAAAAAAGGCTTTCATGTTTGACTTTAAGCCCCCGGTGGTCCAGGTTTTAGACATATTCTTTCGAGTATCAGACATAACATGATCTAATTCAGTAATACTTAAAATCAGCATTAATTTTTTCATTTGCTCAGCGAATATTTTCTTATTGGATTGAAAACTTTCTACGCTCTTGTGATACGTGACTTGCTCCTGACGTGTTTTTTTCATTAAGTGTTGAATGACATCTTCATTTTTACCACTTAAACCTTGTAAATCTTTTAATTGTTTATGTGAGTCAAGCAAACGTGATGCAATTAAATCATAAGAGGTTTTAGCCATAGAACCAATTTCAGCGACAACATTGTCTCTTACAATAATTTGCTTTTGTGGCAAAATATCCTGAGATAAAATAGCTTCCAATGTTAATATATTGCTCTTTTGCAACAAATCAGTATCGTGACGAATTTTTGCTAGAAGTCCTTTTTGAGCAGAAACCGGAAAAACATTGGTCGCATCAATCCCTAACATTTTTGCAGCAGTTTGACGCTGTGCATTAATCGTTTTCGATATACTGGAATCGTCTTTGAGTTCATCCCACAAAGTATCAATTTTATTTAAGACGATAATTCGACCGTGTTTGCCATCATCTTCGAGTGGTTTAACATGATTAGTCCACATGGCCATATCGGACTTGGTTACACCAGTATCAGCTGCGAGTATAAAAATGACTGCCTGGGCATTGGGTAACATATTTAGTGTTAATTCAGGTTCATTACCAATCGCATTTAAACCAGGAGTATCAAGTATGGTCAAACCTTCTTGTAGTAATGGATGTGGAAAGCTTATTAGTGCATGACGCCACATTGGAACATCGATTGTATTGTCATGTAGTTCAGATTCGTCAAACAAATTTAACCTTTTAGCTTCTTCAATTGATACGGGTTTGGTACGAACTACCTCACGAAAAGCATTCGCCATACTTTCTGATGAACTTGTATCAAGAGCGATCGATGTCCAGTGAATTGGAATGCGTTTGTATTCTAAAATGCTCATATCCTCCAAACGTGTTTCAATTGGAAGTAAACGGATATAACTTTGACTGGATTCTGAATCATAAAATAATTCAGTTGGACACATTGTGGTACGACCTGCATCTGATGGCAGTAACCGTCGATCGTATTCTGAAAAGAAAATAGCATTGATTAGTTCAGTTTTACCACGAGCAAATTCAGCAACAAATGCGATCGTGAGTCGATCTGATTTTAACGTTTCAATTAATTCAAAGATGCGTAATTCGGCTTCAGGAGTGGACATTTGGTTGTCGATTAACCAATCCTTATATTTCTCCATTGATGAAATTAAATCATGCTTCCAGCGGCCATAGGCCTGCATTTGATCTGTAAAACGGTCTTTTGCCATTCAGTAAAACCTCAAATTCCTTTCTTTATAATCAGTTGGATGCTATGTAAAGTCTTCATCTTATTGTGTTTAGCATGCACTTACTTCTATGTTCTTTAAATTCATATACCTAATAGTCCATCGTAGTTGTTGACTGATTAATTTAGGTTTAACAACAATATAGCTTTAATCCGTTAATGAAAAAAGGAGTTTTGTTATTTTCATATAAAAATTGTATGATTATTGTTCAAGTTACGTATTGATATTCTTCTATTTAACGGCATATCAATAAAAAGCTTTATTGTATTATATGTACTTATTGTGATGTTGTTCCGTAAGTAATGAAAAAAAATCATGTTTACGGTAAAAATTATCTGGAATATAACACAGAATCAAGTATTACTAACGATAACTCCCGAGTGGGTCAGCATAATATAAAATGGGCTCGGCAATAAGGAATTTTGCAAAAATTAATATCGCTATCGCTATAAGTGGTGATAGATCCAGGCCTGACATGGGGGGAACAATTCGTCTAATAGGTCGCATAAGTGGTTCAATGATTTGGTAAATTAAATTAAGAACGGGGTTATAAGAACCTTGAATGATCCAACTAGCGATGACGACAATAAATACACTAATAAAATATATTGTGATTACGGTATCAGCAACATGACCTATAGTAAGAAGAAGTATATTTGAAATATCAGGTAACTTTCGGCCGGGTAGCAAGTTAACGAGGATAATTTCAAGAGCTTGCACTACAAAGACTAACACTAGTGATGATAGATCGATACCCCATAAACCTGGAATGAAGCGTCTTAGCGGTTTAAGAGCAGGATTTGTCACTTTTACAATAAATGCACCGACCGGGTTACTATAATCTGCACGTACTAATTGCATTATAAATCGAACAATTAGCGTAAAAATAAAAAAACCAAAAAATAGCTTGATAACTAATGCTGTTGCGCTACTGAAAAAATACATTGATTTTTATTCTCCTAATTCATCAGCCAGGGTTTTTGCACGTTGTTGAGCTGCAAACAAACCGCGAGAAAATAACTCCATCATACCACCATTTTGAAATTCATTAAGTGCTGCTTCAGTTGTGCCACCAGGTGATGTTACCTTTTTACGTAACTCAGCAGGATCTTGTTTCACTTCAATTGCGAGTTTGGCAGCTCCCAGTGCAGTTTGTAAACAGAGTAATCGTGCAGTTTCCGGTTTTAATCCCATTTTTATAGCGGACAATTCCATGGCTTCCATAACATAAAAAAAGTATGCAGGTCCGCTGCCAGACAATGCAGTAACAGCATCCATATCAGTTTCATTTTCTAACCAAACTGTAAGACCTACAGCGCGCATAATCGATTCGGCCGTATCATGTTGCTGCTGATTTACATTGCTATTTGCAAAAAGCGCGGTAGCACCGGACTCTACTAAAGCCGGGGTATTGGGCATGCAGCGCACAATTGCGGCTTCAAATCCGAGCCAGCGTTTAATCGCGGGTTCAGAAATTCCTGCTGCGATACTGACAAATAATTTAGTCGTATTAGTGTCAATTGTTAAATCTGAAATGACTTCTTTAAGAACTTGCGGTTTAACTGCAAAAATGACAATGTCAGCATTAATAACAGCAGTCTGATTTGAGGTTCCGGTCGAAATTCCAAAATCGGCGTGTAATGTTGCCCGGGCCGATTCATTTGGATCAGAACAATGTATGTGGTCTGGCTTAATGCCACTTTTGATAAGGCCACTAATAAGACTTCGAGCCATATTACCGCCACCGAGAAAAGCAATATTGATATTTTTATTCATGTTGATAATTTACTTGATTCTAATCCTTAAATAAAGTGCGAGCTGTTAGTAGAACGCTAATGTTTTGGTATCTTTGATACTTTGATTACTATTTTACACTGGTAGTGTGAATCTAGGTATTATAATTTAGGATAATTTCGAGGACCAAAAATATCAGTGCCTATCCGTACCATTGTGCTGCCTTCAGCAATAGCGGCCTCGAGATCGGAAGACATACCCATTGATAAGGTATCAAGATTAAAGCCTCGCTGATTTAAGTCTTCAAATAGATTGAACACCTGGCGGAAAGGGCGGCGTAGTTGCGACATTTCAGTGCCGGGTTCCGGGACAACCATTAATCCGCGTAACTTTAACCTGGATAATTGGTTTATTTGTTCTGCAAATTCAATGCAGTTTTCAGCATGAATACCGGATTTTTGATTGGCATTATCGATATTTACTTGAATACAAATATTGAGTGTGGCTAAAGAATCAGGCCGTTGCCGGCTTAAACGCTGTGCTATAGAAAGGCGACTGATACTGTGTACCCAGTTGAAATTTTCAGCGATTTTGGCAGTTTTATTGGATTGTATCGGACCAATAAAATGCCAGCTGATGTCCTGATAATCTTGCAAATTTGAAAAATATTCAATTTTAGGTAATGCATCTTGTAGATAGCTTTCTCCAAATCTGTTCAAACCAGCTGAAAATGCTTGTTGTATGGCTGAAATTTGCTGTGTTTTGCTAACGGCAAGCAAATTTACAGATCCAGCTTTGCGCTGAAACTGTTTTTCAGCTTCGGTAATTCGAGATAACACATTGATTACACGGTTTTGGATGTTGTTCCTTGTCATTTTGGTATTTTACTTGTTAACTATATTAAAACCCACTAAAACCCCGGAGTCATTAGCGGACTATTCGCATTTATAGTCACATTAATATGAATTTAATTGATCTACACTTTAGTTGGTTCACTATAGAATAATCAAAAATGACCGATATACGATATGTGTAATAATATAATGAAATATCTCTCAAAATGCTCTATCTAAAATTAACCTAATTGATATTGAATAAGAACAGGATATAAAATACTGATGGATATAACCGAACTACTCGCATTTAGTGTAAAAAATGGTGCATCTGACTTGCATTTGTCGGCAGGTTTACCGCCTATGATTCGCGTGGATGGTGATATTCGGCGCATCAATGTACCTCCAATGGATCATAAAACAGTACACTCCCTGGTTTACGATATAATGAGTGACAAACAGCGTAAAGATTTTGAAGAATATTTTGAAACTGATTTTTCATTTGAGATTAAAGGTGTTGCCCGATTTCGGGTAAATGCATTTAATCACAACCGGGGTGCAGGAGCGGTATTTCGGACAATTCCATCAAATATTTTAAGTTTAGAAGAATTAAGTACTCCACCAATTTTTAAAGAAATATCCGATAATCCCCGTGGTCTGGTATTGGTTACCGGGCCAACCGGCTCGGGCAAGTCCACCACATTAGCGGCGATGGTGGATTATAAGAATAACTCGGAATACGGCCACATTCTAACAGTAGAAGATCCTATCGAATTTGTTCATGAAAGCAAGAAGTGTTTAGTTAATCAACGAGAAGTTCATCGTGATACGTTAGGATTTAATGAAGCATTACGTTCAGCGCTTCGTGAAGATCCCGATATTATTCTGGTTGGTGAATTACGAGATTTGGAAACAATCAGATTAGCATTAACAGCAGCTGAAACCGGGCATTTGGTATTCGGAACATTACATACCAGTTCAGCCGCAAAAACCATTGATCGGATTATCGATGTATTTCCAGCAGCTGAAAAAGACATGGTACGTTCTATGTTATCTGAATCATTACGTGCGGTAATATCACAAACTTTGATTAAAAAAATTGGTGGAGGTCGAGTTGCCGCACATGAGATCATGATCGGTACACCGGCAATACGAAATTTAATTCGTGAAGATAAAGTTGCACAAATGTATTCAGCAATTCAAACTGGACAAAATATTGGAATGCAGACTTTAGATCAAAACTTACAAGATATGGTTGCACGCGGTGTTATAAGCAAGCAAGATGCAAGAATGCGTGCAATGAATAAAGATGATTTTGCCTAATAAAAAAATGATTATTTTTTTATTAACAATATCGATTGAACAAAAGTATTAACTGATAGGTATAGATAGGAAATAATTATGGATTTTGATTCGTTGTTAAAACTAATGGTACATAAGAATGCATCTGATTTGTTTATAACTGCAGGTATTGCACCGAGTTTAAAAATTCATGGTAAGATAACACCTGTATCTCAAGCAAGCCTAACACCGATACAAGCAAAAGAAATTGTTTATTCAATAATGACACCTCGACAAAGAGAGAGTTTTGAAAAGGAAAATGAGTGTAATTTTGCATTGAGTGCTTCTGGTATAGGTCGATTTCGTGTTAGTGCTTATCAACAACGTAATCATGCCGGTATGGTATTGCGAAAAATTGAAACAACCATTCCGACTATTGAAGAATTAAAATTGCCGCCGGTAATTAAAGATTTGGCCATGACAAAACGTGGCTTAGTAATTTTTGTCGGGGCGACAGGTTCTGGTAAATCAACATCCCTTGCCGCGATGGTTGGATTCAGGAATCACAATAGTACCGGGCATATAATTAGTATTGAAGATCCTATTGAATTTATTCATCAACACAAAGGTTGTATTATTTCACAACGTGAAGTAGGCATTGATACCGAGTCATTTGAAGTAGCACTTAAAAATACCTTGCGACAGGCACCCGATGTTATTTTGATTGGTGAAATTCGAACAAGAGAAACAATGGATCACGCAATAGTTTTTGCAGAAACTGGGCATCTTTGTTTAGCGACATTGCATGCAAATAATGCTAACCAGGCACTAGATCGTATTATTAACTTTTTTCCTGATGAACGTCGAAAGCAATTATTAATGGACTTATCTTTAAATTTAAAAGCCCTGGTCGCGCAACAATTAATTCCGACTCCAGATGGAAAGAGCAGGGTCATGGCTAGTGAGGTTTTAATTAATTCACCACTAGCATCCGATTTAATACGAAAAGGCGAAGTCGTAAAATTAAAAGAGTTAATGTCAAAATCGGGTCAGCAAGGAATGATAACCTTCGATCAGGCATTATTTAAACTTTATAATGAAGGTAATATTACCTACGAAGATGCAATTAACCATGCTGATTCAGCAAATGAATTACGCTTGATGATTAAATTAGGCGAATCTCAAGGCGATCCTGCTTCAATGTCAGCAGCACTTGATGGTGTAACTATTCAGGAAACAGAGTAGCTTTTAATAATTAGTATTATGGTTTTTATAAACAACAATTCATGAAAATATCGTTTTTTTCAATTAAACCGATTAAAAGTTAATAACCCTGAGTTATGAGCAGAGTACTAATAATTACAAGATATTGATAATTATAAAAAAATAATTTGAATTGAAAATTGTGAACTTGTTCATGCTATGTCAGACTACGGAACCGTTTGGTTACTGTCTATGAATTATCTCATATTAATTGTTTTAAGTAATAGTAGCGTGTGTTATGAAAAATTTAGAATTTGAAAAAATTAATTGTTTGCAAATAAGTCACTGTCGTCGTTATCAATTAGATCGTCGAGTAACTAGTTTAGGTTTTGTTAAACGATTATTCCATCGAGGTGAGCGAAGATTTCATCGTCGAAATAAAGATTATAAAACTTTTATGTATTTAGATCGACATGAACCCCATTTACTATTAATTTCTATTTTAGTTTTATTATTTAGTTTTACGGACGCATTTTTAACATTAAAAATTTTAGAAACTGGTGGAGTGGAATTAAACTATTTTGCAGATAAGTTAATTGGTTTGGGCCTATATGGTTTTATTTTCACTAAATATTTAATCACTGCTTTTGGTATGATCATCCTGGTTATACATAAAAATTATCCATTCTATTTTGGTTTACAAGTTCGGCATTTAATTTATGGTATTGTATTTATCTATACCTTTTTATTATTTTATGAAGTCATTATAATTTTATTACATTAAAATTAAGTCATTGTTTTGTTAATAGCTACAAAATAATTTGCCTGAACGGAACCCTCAAAATTCGCAGGCTTATTAAATCATTAAGTTATTAAATTGTAATTTAAAACAACTTCTGTTGAATGATTTTAAAAAATTGCATGTAAAGTGATACTTACCTCACATTCAAGTCAAACTTATTTACGTTAAACTGATTCTGAGGGAATACAATATTACCACAATATAAGTAAGTAATTAAAACATAATCGCACAGCATTGAGTTGTAACTATGGCAAGTTTTTCGATTTCAAAACTCCACCAAAATAAGTTATTTTATGGCAAAAATAATTTTGAAATTAAACCGGGTAAATATATTAGTGTTGAGCAATCAAAGACACGAAAAAAAATAAAATTTTGCATTGATTTAATGACATTAAGTCCTGATAGTCGAATTCAAACTAATCTAGCCTGGCATTGGTTGGTTGCCATTATGATTTCACTTCTTGCAATAGTAATTTTTTTATCAATACCTCAATTGATAAGTGATAAAATTATTCCAGATTACAAAAAATATATTATAATTATTTTAGTCTCTTTATTTATTTTTTTTACAATCTTGTTTATTTTTTTTTCAAATCGAAAATGTATTTTTAGAACACGCCATGCAAAACTCCCCATTATTGAAATTTTAATCTCGAACCCTAATAAAAATTCTTGCAATTCTTTTATTGATGGCCTGGAAAATGAAATTATAATTACTACCGAAAATCGAAAATTAAATAAAAAACAACAGCGGGCAGGTGAGTTAAAAACATTGCGTCGATTGTCGGAACAAGGTGTTATTAGTAAAAATGAATATGAAGAAAGTAAAAATATTCTTCTACACTCCAGATAATCGAACTTAATCTTCCAGAAATTCTTTGTAATACTTCTATTACAAACTTAACACCAATATTATTCACTTTAGTTGACCATTAATTATACAAAAAAAATTTGTGGAAACTTTATTGTTTCAATTTAACTTTATGTGGGATTTAATCCCACTTATGTGATAGTGTAGGCATAATGATTTTATAGATTGGTTTACTGTTGTATTTTGTTTACCAGCGATTTAGAAAATTTTTCAGATCGTAATTCACTTAATGCAGGAAAATTAATCAGCAATATTTATTTGCATGATTTAATACTAAAAAAGGAAAATTAAATGTCAAAGATAACCCTACCTATTTTAAAGCCTATAATTATTACGATTAGTGCATCATTATTCACACTAGCAAGTGTGAATATTGCCTATGCATATCAAAGTAAATGTCCAGGTAGTACTGTTGCAGCTTGTAGTTCATGTCATGCCGGTACGCCTGCTGCAGGTAATGGTAGTTGCGCGGCTGGCGGCGGCGGAACACAGCCAATGCCAGTTAATGGTGGAAGTAATGGCGGAACACAGCCAATGCCAGTTAATGGTGGCGGTAATGGCGGAACACAACCAATGCCAGTTAATGGTGGTGGTAATGGCGGAACACGAC
>JBGMQW010000028.1:9506-22713 GCA_048060815.1 Thiohalomonadales bacterium
CAAAGCCAGGAAACGGTGGAAATAATGGCAATGGTGGAGGATTCGGTGGCTCACATTCAATGCCAGGTGGTAATGGTGGTGGATTAGGTGGATTAGGTGGATCACGACCAAAGCCAGGAAACGGTGGAAATAATGGCAATGGTGGAGGATTCGGTGGCTCACACTCAATGCCAGGTGGTAATGGTGGTGGATTAGGTGGATCACGACCAAAGCCAGGAAGCGGTGGAAATAATGGTAATGGTGGAGGATTCGGTGGTTCACACTCAATGCCAGGTGGTAATGGTGGTGGATTAGGTGGTTCACGTCCAAAGCCAGGAAACGGCAGTGGTAATGGTGGTGGTTCACAAGTCCCAACTACTTCAAATTCTCCTGGTAACCAAGGTGGCATGAATATTGGAAATGGACGTGGAACTCATGGTAGAACGACTTGGTAACTAAGAATTATATCTAACTAAAGTTACTAATAAATAAAGTCAGGTCATTCCGGCAAGATTTTAGCCGGAATGATGTGATTTTAATTTTTATTTAACAAAGTTTGTAATAGATAAATTGATCACAAATAAGTAGGTTCATGATGGCGATATCAGATATTAAAAATTTTAGATGGCAGCTGGGAGTGTAGGTGTTTCCTTATTAAAACATTTCAATTTGATAAGCATCAAATACCGGACCATCAACACAGACGCGTTTCATTGTACTGCCTTCATTAGTTGTGACTTTAACGACACAGCCTGCACAGCCGCCAACAGCACATGCCATATATTCTTCGAGTGATACCTGGCAAGGCAAATCAAATTCTTTTGCGAGATTAGTAACAGCAGCAAGCATTGCTGTTGGGCCACAAGAAAAAATTTCAACTTCAGTTTTTTGTTGTGGTGTTAAATTTTCTAACCATAGTCTTGCAAGATCGGTAACATAGGATTGATAACAACCAGAATAATTTTGCAGACTGCATAAGCGTGCAGGAATTCCCCATTTCTCTAATAAAGGCATCGTGGCACTTATGTTTTCAGGAACACCGGGTACATCAAGATTAGATGTTTCTAATCTAAAAGGAAATGGAACTTCTGAACCTAAAATGACAAACGGATTAAACTGTTTTTTAAATTGCGTTAGGGTATCGGCTAAAAAAATCATTGGTGGCATTCCAACACCACCACCAATCAATAATGGTCTTGATTTTTCAGAATGTAATTCAAACGGAAGTCCAATGGGGCCAAGAATATTAAGTGTCTCACCTATTTTACGATTTGATAATAATCGGGTACCGTAGCCGACTGCTTTGTACAAAAAAGTTAAAATTCCATTTTCTTGATCGGCATGCATAATCGAAATGGGTCTACGCATCGGTAAAGAATGGTCACATTGTAAATGCACAAAACTACCTGCTAATGCACGTTTAGAAATTTCGGGTGCGTGTATTGTTATAATGTATTGTTCACCTTCATAAGATTCATGCGATAGAATTTCACCTGACTCAGTTAAAATAGTATTTCGATTTGTTTTTGTCATTTTTACGAATCTGCCTGGTAGCTGATTTCACCATCAAGTAGTGTGTAACAAACTTTACCGGTCATATCCCAGCCATTAAAAGGTGAGTTATGGCCTTGGCTAATCATGTTTTCAGTTTTAAATATCCAGTGAGCTGAAGCATCAAATATACAAACATCAGCTGCGCTACCAACACTTAAGCTGCCTGCATCAATACCCAAAATATCAGCTGGACTTTTAGTCAGGCAATTTATTATTTGTGGTAAAGTTAAAATCCCATCGTTGGCTAATCGTAGACTTAGCGGTAACAATGTTTCTAGAGCAGATATTCCAGGTTCAGATTCAGCAAAAGGGGCAAGTTTGGCATCAACATCATGTGGTTGATGGTCAGAGCATATAGCATTTATAATTTGATCTTTTAACGCTTGACGTAATCCCGTTTTATCACGTTCAGTTCTAAGTGGTGGCAGGAGATGGCAGTTAGGATCAAAGTAACCAATATCGTGTTCTGTTAAATGAAGTTGGTGAGCACTGACATCAGCAGTAATAGGTAGACCCTGGTTTATAGCATTGGCAATAAGGTGTACAGCCGGGGCTGATGAGAGTTGACAAAAATGTGCTCGAACACCCGTCTGTTCAATCAGTAATAAGTCACGTGCAACAGCGATAGTTTCTGCTGTAGTAGGAATACCCACCAAGCCTAAACGAATACTAATCTCACCTTCGTGGACACAACCATACTCGGTAAGATAGGTATCTTGTGGATTTAAAAATATTGTTAAATTATGTGTTGCAACATATTCCATGGCATGGCGCAGGATTTTGGTATTACTTATTAAGGAGTCAGCATTACTAATCCCAACGCAACCAGCGGCTTTCAAAGTTGCAATTTCACTTAGTTGTTCATTATTAAGATTTTTTGTTAATGCACCTAACATAACGACTTTAGCAAAGTTGGCCTTTTCACTTCGTTGATGTATTAACTCCATTACAGCGGGAGTGTCAATTACAGGTTTAGTATCGGGTGGTAAACAGAGTGTCGTTATTCCACTATGTGCTGCTGCTCGGGTTTCGGATGCAATGGTTCCCTTGTGAGTTTCACCTGGTTCCCGACATCTTGCACTCAGATCTACAATTCCCGGTATGACATATTTTTTTGTTGCATCAATTATTTTTTCGACGGAAAATCCTACTGGTTTTTTCCCAACAGCAATAATTTTACCTTGTTTAATAAAGACATCATTTTTTGCATTTATGTTATTTGCTGGGTCAATAACAAAACCGTTTTTGATATGTACTTGAGTCATAAATTCATACCTTTTGCCGGATCATTATCAGGTGTTTGACCGAGTATCATCGACATAACGGCCATACGAATCGCAATTCCATGAGAAACCTGTTCTAAAATAACTGTTTGATTACCATCAGCAACAATAGAATCAATTTCAACTCCCCGATTAATTGGGCCAGGATGCATTACAATGGCATTTTGTTTGGCTAAAGCCAGTTTTTCGGGAGTAAGACCATAACAATGAAAATATTCCTGAGGACTTGGTAAGTAAGCCCCTGACATTCGTTCGTGTTGTAGTCGCAACATCATAATAACATCAACGTCTTTTATACCTTGTTCCAAATCATGATAAATATGAACTCCTAATTTTGATACTTGAGGTGGGATCAAGGTGTGTGGTCCAACAACACGAATTTCCGGAACCCCAAGAATATTTAGTGCATGAATTTCAGAGCGGGCAACACGTGAGTGTAATATGTCGCCGACAATAGCAACACGTAGATTCGTAAAATTACCTTTGTGTCTCCGAATGGTAAACATATCCAGCATGGCTTGTGTTGGGTGCGCATGGCTGCCATCACCACCATTTATTATTCCAATGTGAGGTGATACATGTTTAGCTATAAAGTGTGCAGCACCACTACTGGAGTGGCGAACGACAAACATATCACAATGCATGGCTTCAAGGTTACTGAGCATGTCCAACAGGCTTTCACCTTTGCTGGTAGATGAAGTATTGATGTTTATGTTTAAAGTGTCGGCAGATAATCGTTTTGCCGCTAATTCAAATGTTGTTCGAGTACGGGTGCTCGCTTCAAAAAATAAATTCGCGATGGTTTTGCCACGCAATAAGGGTATTTTCTTAACTTGACGATCACTAACTGTAGAGAAATTCTCAGCAGTATCAAGAATATCAAGCAGAGTTTGACGTTTTAAACCTTCGATTGAAAGAAAGTGCCGTAACTTGCCATCTTTATTTAATTGGACATCAGCTTGATTCATTTGGTTTCTAAAACCTCTATCGCTAATGGATCAGGACCGGTTAATTTTATATGCTGCTGTGGCTCTAAATCTATAAATTGTCCGACGATATCAGCTTGAATCGGTAACTCATGACCCGGTCGATCTATTAGTGTTACTAACAACACTGAGGCAGGACGACCATAATCAAAAATTGCATTCAATGCAGCTTTAACAGTTCGACCTGTGTGCAATACATCATCGACTAGAATAATGTGCTGATCATCAACGCTAAATGGCAAACTAGACGGTTCAACCTGTGGGTGCATACCTATTCGGGTAAAGTCATCACGATAAAATGAAATATTTAAGTAGCCTAATGGCCGCTCCAGTTTCAGCTGCTCATGTAATAAATTTGCGACCCAAACACCACCAGTATGGATACCAATCATTACAACATCAGTAATATTATCATGTTCGAGCTGATTTTTTATTTTTATAGCAATCGATTTTATTAATTGTTTTGTATCAATATTTTCAGGCATTGTTTATTTCAATCTCTGTTTTGGCTATCTCAGGATTATCCAGCCAGCTTTGAACAATGATTTGAGCAGCAATTGCATCTTCAGCTAAATCATTTTTAGCATTCTTTTTCCCTGGATGATGATTGTTTTCAATTTGTTCTATTATAAGGGATTTTGCTGCAAGAGAGCTAAAACGTTCGTCCATCCACACAGTTTTTAAATTGTAACGTCCGTGTAGTTGGTTGCCAAAACGTCGAGCTTTTTGTGTCATATCCTGAATTGAACCGTCTTCGTTAAGTGGTAAACCAACGATTAGTAATGCTGGTTGCCATTCGGTAATTATTTGTGAAATTTTATCCCAATCTGGTTTCTGTTGTATTGCCGTGATTGTTGTTAATGCATTCGCAATCCCGGTAACTTCCTGTCCTACAGCGATACCAATTTTATAAGTGCCAAAGTCGAAACCTATAACAGTTCGCGGACTTTGTCTGGAAACTTGGGAATCATTAATTTCTATTGTCACGCGTGACCAATATCGCTGGAGAGATTAGACATATCAAACCCCAGTAGGTGTGCTGATGAAGTCCAGCGTTCAGCTACAGGACTATCAAATAAAATACCATTATCTGATGGACCACTTAACCAGGCATTTTCAGCTATCTCATATTCGAGTTGGCCTTCACCCCATCCGGCATAACCTAGCGCAATGAAAAATTTTTCCGGAGCATTACCACTTATGATAGCTTCGAGTATATCTTGTGATGTTGTTAAACTAACATTATCTGATATTTTCATCGATGATTGCCATTTACCATGCGGTGTATGCAAAATATAACCACGATCATTGCTGACCGGGCCACCATCAAATATGGGTATGCCGTTGCATTCCGGTTTTATTAAATTCTGTGTGCTGCCAATTTGTAATGCAATGTCTGATAAATTAATATTTAGTGGACGATTAATCATGATGCCCATGGCACCTTCAGAATTATGGTCACATAAATAGGTAACTGATCGGAAAAAGTTTGGATCTGCCATGGTGGGCATAGCAATGAGGAAGTTATTTCTTAAGTTTTGGGTGTAACCCATAATACTATTATCGTGGACTTTTTACTTTTGTGCAAGCGTAGACAACAATCAATTGTGTATGGTTTAGTATTTTAGTGTCGAAATTGCCACATCTGGGTGATATGCAATACATCGGTATTTTTAGTAATGTTCGCATTTAATGGTGCAAAGGGTGTGTTGTGTTTAATAATGTTATCGATTGCTGTATTTAAATTAGGTGATCCTGTCGTAAGAAGAATATCATAGGAATGTAATCTACCTGATTTTGTAACAGCAACATCAACTAAAGCATTGCCATTTGGCTCTTGATATTTCATACCTTTTGGATAGTTGCTATTGACATAAAACTCTAAAGCAAGCTTCCAATTTTTGATGTAATCAGCATAGTCTAAACTAATATCATTATTTTCTGTTACCAGGGTATGCCGAAATGCGGGGTTGCTACGATTAAGAAGTTTTATGTTTGCGTTTAATAATTGTAACGCAGTTTGATTTTTTGCAGTAAATTGTTCTGATAATCTTGGATTTTCATATGGACTAAGGTGTGTACGGAAGGCTGGAACAATTCTTAATGCAGGTTCACGGTATTGAAAGTTTTCATCTTCAGCGCCAACAATCATATCCAGGCTACAAGCACTGGTGAATGGCGAAAATATTAAAATAAAAAATGAATTTCTAAACCACATTTCCATGTGTTTGCCCTCATTTATTCATTTTCACTATAGCTTTTTTTATATTGTAATTCTAATATTTTTCTATAATTTGATATCCATATTTTTAATACCAATATTAAAATATTGATTTACCGGTTTTAAATCGCCAAACTCGTACAATGCTGTAAATTGAGGTATCTTGTAGTATTTCAGGGGGTAAAGCCGCAAATGGGGCTGCTAAATAAACAATATTAGAGGCCGCCGCATCTAATATTTTATGTCCGGAAGACTTTAGAACGATTACATTAAATACAGTTCCATCGGCTTTAATTTGTACTTCCAGGGTTACGTTACCTGTGATTTTATTTTTTACAGCAGCGTGCGGGTAATTGATATTACCGACTTGTACAACCTTGTCTTGCCAGGCACTGTCATAAAAAGCAGTATTATGCTCTTTGGCACTAACACCGGAACGTAGTTCTTTAATTTTATTAGTGTGTTGCTCTATTTGTTTACTAATTCGACTCGTTAAATCTGCAATTTGACTGCTATTTAAAAGTTTAATACTGGGTTTATCTTTTTTCGATTCGATGGGTAACGGATCAACCATAGCCTGTTTTTTTAATTTGCCACGGTCATTATCGACAGTCAGCATATCGAGTTTACGATCAACTTTTTCCTGTTTTGGTGGTGCAAATTCCTGCCGGGTATTTGGCGCTACATTATTATCATTATTTTGGTTTGGGTTACTAAATGGGGAACTGGGTTGAACTTTTTCTTCAGTGTTACCACCACCAAGCTGGTTTTCCTGGGCAAGGTAATCTGCATCTTCCGGTGCTTCCTTTGATTTACTACTCACAAGAGTGACATCGAGTGTTAAGGCTTTGTACAGGGCTTCCTCATCAACTGCATCAAAACTAATGCCTAAAATAATAACAGCATGAAATGCTAATGCAAAAAACATCATTAGACTAAATCGATCTTTATGATTGATACGATTATAGCGGGGCATCCCGTCAATTATATTAAGACTTGCGGTATTCATTTTATTGTCATATAACGTAATAATTTTTTACAAATTATACCATTTACAATGCCGACGATAAGAGCCACAGACATCAAAATTGGTAACAAAACAAACAGATCCTTGTGTGGGATAAATAAGTAATAAGCGACGTAAAATTGACCCACTATGTGTGCCTCAGCAGCTAACACACTGATTCCTATCGGGCTTAGATTAAGAGGCAATCGATAAATACTTAATGCAAGAATTGCACCCAAGGCACCACTAAAGCTTAACATAAAAGTAGGTGATAAAAATGTGCCAATTAAAATACTGCCAATTAGTACGCGTAATAAACTAACCCAGACTGCCATACGCCAACCATAAAGAAATAAAACAATGATGGTCACTATATTTGCTAATCCTAATTTTATTCCAGGAATCAAAGCTGGCAAACTACTCTCAAGAATATGGATCGAAATAGCTAATGCTGTAAACCAGGCAATTCGATAATCATCACGTGTTGTTTGAAGCTCAACCATACCAATCGATTACATCATACCACCTGATCTACCTGATTGGCCTGATCGGCTTCCGGGCATTCTAGGTATATTAATGTTTTTAGTGTTAGGGTTATTACCTCGTCCCATACCCATACCACCGTTATTTTTTGGTTTCGGCATTGCCGGCATATTGGGTATGGGCTTGTTTGAACCCCCGGTTGGGCTTTTCATTCCACCAGTGCTGTTATTACCAGGAGAGTGATGGTTTCGTGTAGGAGAATTCATATCATCACTAAGTGATCGGTTAAATCGTTCTCGAGCACTGGATGGTGAATTTGATTCGTGATTATTCATTTGTCGCATTTTATTATTTGAGTGATGCGGTGTTAAGTTTCCTCGCATTAAATTCGTGTTATTTATAAATTGCTCAACTTCCCATAAACCAACACTATTGCGACGAACTTCGACTCGAACCCAACGATTATTATTTTGTTTTAACTGTGATCGAATCTGTATCGAGCGCGTTGAAAACTGTACATTACCAATTTTATAATTATTTCGATTCCCTCTATTGATAAAACCTTGTAGAACCATGTGCGAAACTTGTGTTCCGAATGCCTGATTTGAAAATATTTCATTCGCAAATAATTTACCATTTTTGTAGCTGGCTCGAACGCGAATAACATCACCTTTGCGATATTTTTTAGCGTGTTTAGTTTGTATAAATGAACGACCCAGTTTTAAAGTATTGGAATCATTATTAGAAACGCGATCGATTAACCAGACAGATTTTGATTTTGACAGGCTTACACGCGTCGCATGAATTATCCCGCGTTGATCACGCATGCCACTGACTGCAATCATTTCACCCAACTTCGGCAAACGTAATTCAGGATTATTAAGTTTGATACTTTGACCTATTATGGTAAAAGAACGTCGGTTTATATTAACAGATTCAACCGGACCAACAACTTCATGACGAATATTCATTTTTTTAGCTTGAGTTTCATCTCCAACCCGGTGAGCTAAAATTTCAACAATGTCACCAATTTCAGGTTTAATTATTTTCTCCACTTTATTGTCGGAGCGAATTTCGCTATCTTTTACAATTTCAATTTCAAATCCATTAACGAAGATACTGCCAAATCCAGTTACTTCACCAATAATTCCGGTACCACCGACACCAGAAGCATCTGCAATTTGGCCGGTACCACCAAGACCTGATTTATTATCCTGATATCCGGTGCCACCCATGCCATCCGTTTTTTTACCAGTACCACCCAGGCCACTGGCAACTTGTTTACCCGTACCTCCAACACCCGCGTTCGGGACAGGTTTACCGGTGCCACCAATCCCGGACTCGTCTTCACCACCAAGTGCAATATTACCCGTGCCACCAACACCATTATCGGTATATTGTGATAGTGAACCACACGATAAAATAAACGTTAATACAAATGAAATTATAAACAGTGTGCTAGGAGTCCGCATCATTTTCACTCTTCTGTTGCTCTTGAAACCAGTAAAGCCCCAGGCGCATACGTTGATCTGAATCTATTTTTTTCTTATCGGCTTTTTGAAGTTCAATAGCACGTTGGTTTAACTCTTGTAATAACTCCATGCCTTGATGTTCAGCAATTTCTCTTAATTTTTCTACCGATTCAGTCGACAATTGAGAAAAAAATACACTTCGCTCCATAAACGGAACGCTGTCATCTAAAATATTATGTGCACAGGCAGCAAGGTGATCGTGTACATGGCGAGCTAAAAAGAATGCTTTTTCTTCCAGACCTTTTTGTGGTACAAACGCTGATTGATTTAAAGATATGTTATCTGAATCATCAATGTTGACAATACCCAGTCGAACCCACTCATCTAAAATTGCTCGAGGACGAACATCTTTACTAATGCTGATTACTAAATCATCAAATCCAGGCAAAATGTCAGAACCGGTACGAGTTAAAGGCCGTGGTTTACCGTTATTATTTTGATATTCTTTTGAACCTAACCAACGAGCCACTAATTCCGATCCTAAAGAAGTATTGCTTGAGTTGGGTTCATCATCGGAGCTTGATTCAATTCGTAATCGCGAAATATCTTTACGATGAACCCCGGTTAAAATAAAGGTACGACTAATGGACGGTTTTTTACCTTTAATGGGTTCATATTGATCTGCTACATCAACATACAACTCTTTTAACATTTCACGTAGTTGTGGATAAGTGATGCCTTTTTCAATTAACAATTTAACCAGTGGTCGACACAGACGTCTAACGGCTGAAAGAAGGACTTTACTGGTTTTTAGGTGTTCAGTATTACTCATTGGTTTTATTACTATATTTTATAAATCTAGTATGACTTCAGTGAAATTTTAACACTTAAATAGCATTACAGCACCACTTTGTGGGAAAATATCGCAATTATTTGTATATTATGTGACATTCGTGAAGGAATAATTAACAATATATTCACCACTAATTCAGGAGCTTGAACCAGGATGATTCAACTAAGAATAATTTCGAATTTGGAAAAACCAGCCTTTCGTCAAGCTAATATTGATGCAATGGTTGCAGGTTTCTCCCACTATAAACGAGCAAATGAGCAAGATGTTATTCCGTTCTGCGAAAATCAAATAGATGCGGAAATATTACATGCTGAACAGTCAAATTTTGAGACGATTTTAAGTATTATTAAAATTGAAACCAATGAAGTTGTTGGTTCGTTGTGGTATCGCTTACACGAGGAAGCAGTTTATGCAGATTTGGTTTTTATATGTTGGATAGGTATCTATCCCGGGTATCGTTTATCAGGTTATGCCAAAGCAGCATTACAGCAATTGGCATTTGATTTGAAAAAACAGGGCATTCAACGTATGGCCTTGCAGGTCTTTAATCACCACCAGGCATCCATGAACTTATATAAATCTTGTGGCTTTAAAGCAAAGCGCACCATTATGCACAAATATTTATAATCCCATCGATTTTATCAATTTATATAATGTGGAGTGATAGTTCACAAAACTCGATGCTTTATAAAATTTATAAAGCATCGAATTTAGTTTGGTTATTTGAAATAAACTATATTACAGAAATATTAGTTTTTGCTATTCCAAGAACGTTACCTGATTCCCAATCTACAATATCAAATTCTATTGGATATTCACCAACTGCAGGTTTTTCAATAAGAATATCATAACGCTCAGCTGATACCGTATCCCATTGTGTTATTGGCACGGGATTAGGCAGTGGGTGACCATCGGATGCAATTATATTTGCTGTTAATCCAGCAGGTAACCTCAATCGTTGAGGCATATAACCCGCATGGATATAACGAATAAGCAATGTATCAGTTGGTTTCATTAAAACAGCTACACCAGAGTTTGCTTGAGTAGCAGATGGTGTAGGAGAGACAGCAATACCATTACGTTCCGAAGTCGCATCGACACCGGTAATAATAAAATAATCTGGATTTAGATCGTTAAGGCTGACATCATCACCGCATAATCCGGCAGTCCAGTTGTTAGAGCCACCAAGCTTGTGCCAGTTACTGTCAATTTCATCGACCGCCCAAATAGCTTCTACATCATATTTAGGACCACCTGCAAAAGCAGTTCCTTTACCTTCTGGTGGATCAACAATTAATGCACCGTACATTCCCATTTCGACATGCAATACAGTATTGGTATGACAATGATAAAAATAAGTTCCTGCTGAACTTGGACGCCATTGATAAGTATGATTACCCGTTACGTCCCAGGATGTATGACCAACGCCATCGCTACGATAATCTGGTTCAATACCATGGTGGTGAATAGTATGTTTTAGCATCATTGGAACGGATAAAACAGTATGAACTAGTTGACCTTGTGTTACCCGGATTGCGGGTGATGGAAATGGGCCACTAGAGTTCATGCCACCACCTGACATTCCGCCACCAGTGTCAGTGCTTCCTGTTGTACTACCAATGGAATTACCGTTAAATCCCCATATATTGATAGTTACGCCATCATCCATTGTGATCGAGCCACCCATATAGACTGCCCGGTTAAATGTTATCTGTGCTGGTACAATATTTTCAAGTAGTTTTTGGTCAGTAGGTTTAGCATAGGTGTAACAAGAGCCACCCATACCGCCACCCATACCACCGTTCATTAATAATTTATCCTTGATTTTAAACATGGCTTAATTCCTATTTGAATTTATTTACTGGTATAAAAAACATCGGTCATCGCACCAAATTGATACGAGCCGCCCGCAGCTGTTTGGGTCATTTCATCATGCAAGTGCATCGGATAAACTATTTCTACTCCATTTGCTTCTTCTGCAATGATGCTGGCTTCGTCAAACGTATTGACACAATCTGGCGGCGGAGCAAAAGGATAGATGACATTCTCAATACCGCCATTGGCCATTAGCGGGATAATGTCTTTTTCCCAAACGTCTTTTCTTGATTCGCCAGTTTTTGGTAACCACTCCATATGATTCGCGTGAATATGCACGGAATGTTTCATTTTGCCGGCATTAACACAGCGAACTAAAGTTCGATCTCCAATTGCACCCTTTAACTTAGTGCGTGGATCATACATGCTGCTTTGATTACCATCTTTATCACCGGGTGCACCGGGCGGCCTACCACTTAAACCATTCATGGTAAAATAACGTGGCTTAAATTTTGTATTGGGGGTTAGGCTGGGTTTGGCGCCCAAAGCGTTATGCCAAACTGGATCTATGGTATTAAAAACCCAAAACAATTGTTTTTTAAATGTGCGGCTAGATGGATAAAGCTCATTATCGCTATTGGCAGGTATAACTGCCAAAGCACCATGTAAACCGAGTAGTCGATTGTAAGGCGCGTTACTTGAGTCATAGTACATGTATGTGCCAGGTGAGCCAGCAATAAAACTAACTGTTTCGGTAGCTCCCGGGGCTAGATCAACACTAACTGTTAAATCTTCATTACCGACTCTGTTTACATTCTCAATCGTAAAATTATGAGCAGTTGTTAATTTGTTTATAATTGTGATTTCGACATTATTTCCTTCACGAAGCATCAAAGCTTCACCGGGAACATTTAATACCGTTTCAGCGGAACTAAAACCTCTAAAATAAACAGGGAAGGTGCCTGATGCATTTGCAAGCGGTTTTGTACCTTCGGTTATATAAAATGTTTTTTTAACTATGCTGGTATCACCTATCGGTTTTACTGGATCAGGTAATTTTATTGGATCAGGTTTCACATCTGTTTTATTATTAGCTGGTAGGGAGGGGGCTGTAGTATCTCCACCACCACAAGCAGCTAAACTTGTACTTGCGATTATAGCTGAACCAGCTTTTAAGAATTTACGCCGTTTCATAAAAATATCCTTTTCAATTATTAGCTCATACCAAATTTATCTGGGTGAAACAAGCTAGAGTTTAGATTTTGTATCAGTTACTTAAGCCCATTTTCGCATACTATTGTAGGCTAGAGTGTGAATAATATCACAAATTGCTAATATTGTGTGGGAAATATTATCACTTTAATATTGTATATATTTTGTTAAGTTATTGAATAATCGAGGATAAAATGATAATTTAACAATAATTATAACAGCACTTCATAAATAAACCGGGTTGCATGACTTATTATTTCCTTTGAGTACACATAAATCTTTATTGTTAAATATCTTCACTATTATCATTTTTTGTTTATCTTGTAAGATATCATCTGATTTT
>JBGMQW010000029.1:0-17896 GCA_048060815.1 Thiohalomonadales bacterium
ATAACCATTATCGGGATTTCAAAGATTATCTCGATACCATGACTTCAAAAAATCGAAAAAAAATAAATCGTGAACGACGACGGGCAAACGAACAAGGTATTAGTTTTGAATTATTAGAAGGTGATGAAGTTAATGACGAGCAATGGGCTGTTTACCACCATTTTTATGCAAGTACTTTTGATAAAAAAGGTGGTATACCGACACTTTCACTAGATTTTTTTAAGGAAATTGGTCGAACTATGCCGACTAATATTTTAATGGTATTAGCAAAATATCAAGGGCAATATGTTGCAGGAGCATTTAATTTAAAAGATCAAAATAATTTATATGGCCGCCATTGGGGTTGTATAAATGAGTTTCATAGTTTACATTTTGAAACATGTTATTATCAAGGGTTGGAATATTGTATCAATTCTAAATTAACCAGCTTTGAACCAGGAGCACAAGGTGAGCACAAAATCAGCCGGGGATTCTTACCAACAGTAACCTGGTCCGCGCATTCTATTGCACACCCGGAATTTAGAAATGTGATACAGGAGTTTCTACAGAGGGAAGAAATTGGTATGACTCATTATATAAGTTCATTAAAAGCACACTCGCCCTTTAAAGAGTCAATATGAAAATTCCATTTTGGTTAGAGACATCCGAACCAGAAATTTTTCCTGATACCCGCTACGCATTGGATGAACCCGATGGTCTGCTTGCACTAGGAGGTGATTTATCATTAATACGTTTAACAAGTGCCTATCAAAAAGGGATATTTCCTTGGTATACATCAGGACAACCTATTATGTGGTGGTCGCCAAATCCTCGCTCGGTTCTAATACCCGAAAATGTTCATATTTCACATAGTCTACGAAAAACCTTAAAAAAAAATTGGTTCAGTGTTACATTTGATCAGGATTTTTCCACTGTGATATCAAAATGTTCTACCGCACGATCCGAAGGAACATGGATTACCCTGGAAATGCAACAAGCTTATATTGAGTTACATCAGGCTGGACTTGCACACTCAGTTGAAGTTTGGGCTGATAATAAACTTGTTGGTGGATTATATGGTATTGCCCTGGATAAAGTGTTTTTTGGTGAATCAATGTTTAGTACCATGAACGATGTTTCAAAAATAGCCTTAGTTAAATTATGCCAAAAACTAAGCGATGATGGTTTTAAGATTATTGACTGTCAGGTTCATTCTGAACATTTAACCAGCCTGGGAGCTGAATTAATAACTCGAACAAAGTTTAATAATTTACTACAATTAAATTGTCAGTTAACTAGTGATTCAAATTGGCGAGTAAATAATACTTAATATGACTGATCAATCTAAAAATTCACAAGATCTAAAGGGTTTACAGTTTTATGTATCCCCATCTCATGATTGTAGTTATCTACAAGATGAAGATGCTATCACCTTGTTTGCTGATCCAACCGCATTACTCAATAATACCCAATATCAAGCTTTGTCCAAAATTGGTTTCAGACGCAGTGGTGAACATATTTATCGACCACACTGCACAAATTGTAAGGCCTGTATTCCAGTCCGTTTAGCCGTTAATGATTTTAAACCAAATCGCAATCAACGGCGCATTCTAAAATCCAATTCACAAATCATTGTTACTGTGTGTAATTCAGATTATAAAAATGAGCAATATGAGCTTTATAAACGTTATATAAAATCACGCCATCCCGGTGGTGGCATGGATGATAATGACGTTAAAAGTTATAAAAGTTTTGTAACTTCAAGTTGGAGCGATACTCATTTATACGAATTTCGTCTGGATTCAAAACTGGTAGCAATCGCCGTT
Organism: Thiohalomonadales bacterium; assembly: GCA_048060815.1. Taxonomy (GTDB): domain Bacteria; phylum Pseudomonadota; class Gammaproteobacteria; order UBA6429; family Thiohalophilaceae; genus CAYQUC01. The sequence continues at coordinate 1,806 of JBGMQW010000029.1, forward strand.
ACCGATCACTTGAATGATTCAATGTCGGCGGTATACACCTATTTTGATCCCGACTTCAGTAAACAATCATTAGGAGTTTATTCAGTGTTATGGCAAATTGAATATGCAATAAAAAATGACTTTAAGTGGTTATACCTGGGATATTGGATAAAAGAATGTCAAAAAATGGCATACAAGGATAATTACCAGCCAATAGAATATTTTGATGGTTCAATGTGGTGTACTCTAAACAAATAAAGCCGGAATAATCCCAAAAAATCAAGAGTTCACATCAGATACACCCATAGACAACAATTTTCATCAATATTAAAAAGTTCTTTTGCCTATTGAGTTAAATTAGGGCATTATTCGCGCTTGAATTTTTAAGTATTCCTATTTGTGTTTGTGAATATGTTATAATTCTATAGAGAAATTGGGTTGAATTCACAAACAGCAGGTAATCAATGGCTAAAGAAGAACATATTGAAATGGAAGGTACAGTTATCGATACTTTACCTAACACCATGTTTCGAGTTGAACTGGAAAATGGACATGTGGTCACAGCACACATTTCTGGAAAAATGCGTAAGCATTATATTCGAATATTAACCGGTGACAATGTCACTATTCAACTTACACCGTATGATTTATCAAAAGGACGAATTGTTTTTCGATCTCGTTAACGCGATTCACCTAATTAGACTCATTAGTCTCGAGTTCCTGTTTTGACTCTAATTCAAATTTCAGCTCATCTTTTTCCAGCGTAATCGCAATATGACCGCCTGAAGATAATTTGCCAAACAATAACTCCTCTGCCATTGGACGTTTAATTTTATCTTGTATCAAACGAGCCATAGGTCGAGCCCCCATTTCATCATCATAGCCATTCATCGCTAACCAGGTACGTGCTTCATCATCAACACTTAATGTAACACCTTTCGATTCAAATTGACCTTCGAGTTCAAACAGGAATTTATCAATAACTTTACTAATAGTATCCTGGGCTAATGCCTTAAACTGAATGATAGTATCAAGACGGTTGCGGAATTCAGGGGTAAAAGTACGATTAATGACTTCGAGAGAATCATTACTGTGATCTTGCTTGGTAAATCCAATTGAAGGTCGATTAACGCGATCGGCACCTGCATTGGTTGTCATTATAATAATCACATTTCGAAAATCGGCTTTACGACCATTATTATCTGTTAAAGTCCCATGATCCATCACTTGTAATAACAAGTTAAAAACTTCTGGATGTGCTTTTTCAATTTCATCCAGTAACAAAACAGCATGAGGATGTTTGTTGATGGCCTCGGTTAATAAACCACCCTGGTCATAACCAACATAACCTGGAGGAGCGCCGATAAGTCTGGACACAGTATGCCGTTCCATGTATTCAGACATATCAAATCGAATCAATTCAATTCCCAGTATTCTCGCTAATTGACGTGTAACTTCAGTTTTACCAACACCGGTAGGACCTGCACATAAAAAGCTACCGATTGGTTTTTTATTATCACCTAAACCGGAACGAGATAATTTAATGGCCGTACTCATTGCATCAACAGCTTCATCCTGTCCATAAATAACCAGTTTTAAGTTTCTATCCAGATTCCTTAAGATGTCTTTATCATCCTTGGAAACTGTTTTTTCCGGAATTCTGGCCATCTTGGAAATAATTTTTTCTACTTCCTTAACACCAATGGTTTTTTTACGTTTTGATTTTATTGCCATGCGTTGTTTGGCTCCGGCTTCATCAATCACATCAACTGCTTTATCGGGTAAATGACGATCATTTATATAGCGATCTGAAAGTTCAACTGCTGTACGTATTGCCTGATGCGTATATTTGACTTCATGGTGCTCTTCAAAGCGTGTTTTCAATCCTTCAAGGATGAGTATTGTTTCATCAACTGATGGTTCATCAATATCTATTTTTTGAAAACGTCGAGCCAGTGCGCGATCCTTTTCAAAAATACCACGATATTCCTGATAGGTCGTTGAACCAATGCATTTCAGTTCACCCGTTGCTAAAACGGGTTTGATCAGGTTGGAAGCATCCATCGCGCCACCGGATGCTGCACCAGCACCAATAATAGTATGAATTTCATCAATAAATAATATTGAATGTTCTTCTTTTTTCAACTGGGAAAGAATTGCTTTTAATCTTTTTTCAAAATCGCCACGATATTTTGTGCCCGCTAATAAAGCACCCATATCCAAAGAATAAACCACAGATTCTGAAATCACTTCAGGGACTTCTTTATCAACAATCATTTTAGCCAGGCCTTCAGCTAACGCCGTTTTCCCGACACCTGCTTCGCCGACTAATAAAGGATTGTTTTTACGTCGACGACATAATATTTGTATGGTTCTTTCTACTTCATTTTTCCGTCCAATAAGTGGATCAATTTTTCCTGATGTCGCAAGTATATTTAAATTTGTTGCATATAACTCTAATGGGCTTTGACTCGTTGGCTCGCTTTCTTCAGCACCAGAAGTAGATGGACTTATCGATTCATCTTCGTTTATCTTGGAAATTCCATGTGAAATATAATTCACAACATCCAAACGATTAACATCCTGTTTCTTTAAAAAATAAACTGCTTGAGATTCTTGTTCACTAAATATTGCAACAAGTACATTGGCACCTGTTACTTCTTGTTTCCCGGAAGATTGCACATGAAATACAGCACGCTGTAATACTCTTTGAAATCCTAATGTAGGTTGTGTTTCTCGATCATCTTCAGGTGGTAGCAAGGGAGTTGTTTCATTTAAAAACGTATCTAACTCGGTTTTTAGTAAACCAAGATTAGCACCACAAGCTTTTAAAACATCTTCCGCAGATTGATTGTTTAACAATGCAAGTAATAAATGTTCAACCGTCATAAACTCATGGTCTTTATCACGAGCATCTTTAAATGCATTATTTAACGCTAATTCGAGATCTTTATTTAACATATGCTTTACCCATTTGATTCCAATGTACACATCAATGGATGGTCATGTGTACGAGAATAGTCATTTACTTGTGCCACTTTGGTTTCAGCAATATCACGACCAAAAACACCACATATACCTTTTCCATTGTTATGAACATTCAACATTACTTTAATAGCTCTTTCACGATTCATGCCAAAAAAACTTTCCAGGATCGAAATAACAAAATCCATAGGTGTATAATCGTCATTTACCAGCACAACTTTATACATTGGTGGCTTTTTTAACTTAGGTTTTGCTTCTTCTAGTGCTAACCCACCATTTTGGTTATCAGATTGGTTAGCATTACTTATCGATTTGCTCATAGGTTAATTTTAGCCGATTCTGTTATTTTATGCCTAGCAAGAAATCACATATTTTTTCATCATTTTGAAATGCACTTTATGAATATTTGACTATAGTTAGGTAGTAAATTATCTAATGTAGCTTACAACATCAACAGAAAATTCATAAGTACTTGAAAAATAAATATTAAATTAAATTAATTATCATATAAAACCGTATTTGGGTAGACCTATCTGGATGGAGGCTAGCAAGCATGAGTATTGGTACTGTAAAGTGGTTTAGTAATGCGAAAGGTTATGGCTTTATTTCCCCTGAAACAGGTGGAGACGATGTATTTGCGCACTTCTCGGCAATTACGATGGATGGTTACAAGACCCTGAAAAAAGGTCAGACAGTAGATTTTGAATCTACACCCGGACCAAAAGGAATGCATGCGGTTGATATAAAACCACATGAATCCGGGGTTATACAAGCAAGTCAATAATGTTATTCAGGATCTCGTGGTTATGGTAAAAACACGAGATCCTGCAAAAATCAGCAATTTAATTAAGGCTTAATGGGTCGTTTGCTTACATATTTTGACAAATAGCGTCACCAAATTCTGAGCTACGAAGTTTGGTTGCGTTATCCATTAGCCGATGCAAATCATAAGTTACTGTTTTAGCTTGTATCGCTCCTGACATACCCTTAATAATTAAATCTGCAGCCTCGGTCCAGCCAAGATGGCGTAACATCATTTCGGCTGATAAAATTAACGAGCCTGGATTAACCATGTCTTTACCTGCATATTTCGGCGCTGTACCATGAGTCGCTTCAAACATCGCGATATCATCAGACAAGTTAGCTCCTGGAGCAATTCCGATACCTCCGACCTGGGCAGCCAATGCATCCGATATATAATCACCATTAAGATTTAAAGTCGCAATCACATCGTATTCTTCCGGACGTAATAAAATTTGTTGTAAAAATGCATCGGCAATAACATCTTTAATAATAATTTCTTCTCCATTTTCCGGATTTTTAAACGAACACCATGGCCCACCATTGATATCTTTTGCACCAAACTCTTCTTTCGCCAGTTCATAACCCCAATTTTTAAACCCACCTTCAGTGAATTTCATGATATTACCTTTATGCACCAGGGTTACAGAAGGACGCTTGTTATCAATCGCGTATTGAATAGCCTTACGGACCAGCCGTTTCGTGCCTTCACTTGATGCTGGTTTAATTCCGATACCCGAAGTCTCCGGGAAGCGGATTTTAGTCACGCCCATTTCTTCTTGTAAAAATTTAATGACTTTTTTAACTTCTGGCGTTCCTGCTTCCCATTCTATTCCGGCATAAATATCTTCGGAATTTTCACGGAAGATAATCATATCTGTTTTTTCAGGTTCTTTAACCGGGCTTGGCGTTCCTTCATAGTATCGAATCGGACGTAAACACAAATACAAATCCAAATCTTGTCGTAAAGTTACATTTAATGATCGCATGCCACCACCAACAGGTGTTGTTAATGGCCCTTTAATCGATACAACAAAATCTTTCACCGCCGCAAAGGTTTCATCAGACAACCAAACATCTTTACCATAAACTTTTGTTGATTTTTCACCTGCAAAAATTTCCATCCAGGCGATTTTACGTTTTTCGCCGTACGCTTTTAAAACAGCAGCATCAACAACCATTTTCATTACGGGGGTAACATCAACACCAATGCCATCACCTTCTATAAAAGGAATTATAGGATTATTTGGCACTTGCAGTGAATTATCAGAATTCACCGTTATTTTGGCACCGTTAGCTGGAACTTGAATTTTATCGTATGACATCATTTCTCTCTTTGAAAACTCTAAACCTGACATAATATCAAAAACAACAGTGGCTTAGGAAGTAATATATTATGTGTAAATAGGCAATAATTGTGGTTAAAAAATAGATTTTAAATAGTTTATTGCTGGTATGTACTTTGATAAACGTAACTTGATACTGAACACAAACTTATATATTTCATATAGTTAACCTGAACTCGGGATAAGAAAAACAGGTAATAGCATCCAATAATAAATTGCGAGTACAAATGTGTAGAATATCAAGTATAAACTACATGACTATATAAATTAACAAGCAAATAATGCCACAATTAATACTATTCAACAAACCTTTTGATGTTCTTAGCCAGTTTAGTAAAGATGGTGATCAAGTTACATTAGCTAAATTTATTAAAATTAAAAGTGTTTATCCTGCTGGTCGGCTTGATAAAACCAGTGAAGGATTATTGTTGCTAACTAACGATGGTGTTTTACAACATAAGATTTCGCACCCCGATCATAAAATGGAAAAAACCTATTGGGTTCAAGTGGAAGGTGTACCAACAAAACAGGCTTTGAATGAATTGACTAACGGAGTAAAGTTAAAAGATGGTTTGACTAAAAAAGCACGGGCTTTCATTATTAAAGCACCTGAAATTTGGGAACGCGTTCCGCCGATTCGATTCCGCGCAAACATACCCACCACGTGGATTAGCCTGACAATTAGTGAAGGTCGCAACCGGCAAGTACGTCGAATGACGGCTGCAGTTGGTATTCCGACATTACGTTTAATACGTTATTCTATAGGGCCCTGGAATATAAAAAATTTACGGTCGGGGCAATCACAAACCTTGCAGGTTGAAATTTAAATCTAAATTAAGAGTAAAAAATGATGAGATGGACACCACATGTTACCGTTGCAGCAATTATTGAAAAAAACAATAAATTTCTTTTTGTAGAAGAAAATACCCGCAATGGTATTAAACTAAATCAACCTGCCGGGCATCTTGAGCCTAATGAAACAATTATAAACGCGGTTATTCGTGAAACCCGGGAAGAAACAGCTCACACTATTGAACCACAACACATTGTTGGTATATATCGTTGGTTTAGTAAAGATCGTGATTGCACTTATTTGCGATTTTGTTTTTACGCGAAGGTGGTTTCTTTTGATGAAAAACAATCACTGGATACTGGTATTATTAAAACACTTTGGAAAACTGAAAATGAGCTTAAAAAAGAACAGCAAAAATGTCGTAGCCCACTAGTATTACAGTGTATTTCAGATTATTTAGCAGGCCAAAGTTATCCTATGTCAATATTATATGACGAACTAGAAAAATGAAATACGCAACACAAAAAAAATTAAACATAATCGTTGGTGTTTCTGGCGGTGTTGACTCTTCGGTTGCCGCTTATCAACTTCAGCTAGCTAATTACTCTGTTGAAGGCGTGTTTATGAAAAACTGGGAAGAAGATGATACCAGTGATAATTGCACGGCGGCAGAAGATTTTAGTGATGCGCAAAAAGTGTGTAAAACATTAAACATTCCAATACACGGTGTTAATTTTGCAACGGAATATTGGGATAAAGTATTTCGTTTTTTTTTAGATGAATACAAAGCCGGACGCACTCCGAACCCGGATATTTTATGTAATAAAGAAATTAAATTTTCAGCATTTCTTGATTATGCGCTCTCAAAAGGTGCTGATAAAATTGCTACAGGACACTATGCGAGCATTAAATTTGAAAATGGTTTTTATCGACTCTATAAGTCATTTGATAAAAATAAAGATCAAACCTATTTTTTACACGAATTAAACCAGCATCAACTGGCACATAGTCTTTTTCCATTAGGTGATCTTGAAAAAAATACTGTTCGTCAAATTGCACAACAACAAAATCTTGTTACTTTTAATAAAAAAGACAGCACCGGTATTTGTTTTATTGGAGAACGAAATTTTAAACAGTTTTTATCAACGTATCTGCCAGCGCAACCGGGTGATATTATTACCGAAAATGGACAAAAAATAGCGCAACATTCAGGGCTAATGTATTACACCCTGGGACAACGACAAGGTCTTGGTATTGGTGGTCTAAAAAATTACCCCGATGAGCCGTGGTACGTAGCGCAAAAAGACATGGCTAATAACCAGCTTGTTGTGGTTCAAGGGCATGACCATCCGCTATTGCAAAGTGACTGGTTAGAAATAGACACTATTCATTGGATTGCTGAACAACCCGACTCTTTTCCGTATAAATGCACTGCAAAAACACGCTACCGTCAAGACGACGCAGCCTGTGAAATACAGCAATTAACACCCGAACATTATCGTGTTAAGTTTGATCAGCTGCAATGGGCGGTAACCCCGGGTCAATCGGTTGTTTTTTATCAAGGTAATGAGTGTCTCGGTGGTGCTATAATCACTAAAATTCCGAATAATATAAAATAATAATACCACAGCAGACTTTCCAATTTGAGATTTAGGAGTATTTTTGAGTTATTCAATTTTTGACCGAACTATCGCGCTGGCAGGGATTTACCAATCTATTACACTGGTACACCAGGTTGCTAACACCGGGATTATGGATGTCCATAATTTTGAGACTATCATTTCAAGCTTATTACAAAATGACCCCGATAAAACTCAGGATGTTTATGGTGAACTGGCTAATATTCGCTCCGGTTTTGAATCGATCGTAAGTCAGTTGGGTGATTCAACTACAGGTAATTCCGCTTCAATATCGAATAATGACATAACTCGATATGCTGTTACGCTATTACATCTGGAACGCAAATTTAGCCAAAATAACAAAATGCTGAATTTACTGTCCAACCGATTAGAAGTGGTTAACTCGCAATTAGAACATTACCCGATAGCCCACGAAAATATTTTAGCGAATTTAGCTGATATTTATACCGAGACAATTAGTAAATTATCGCCAAAAATCATGGTAAAAGGCGAAGAAAAGTTCTTGTCTCAAACCAATAATGCCAATAAAATTAGAGCCTTATTATTATCAGGTATTCGCTCTGCGGTATTGTGGCGACAAGTGGGTGGTAATCGTTGGCAATTATTATTAAAACGGAAATATATTGTAATGGAAGCCACCAGGATACTTCAGCATGAGATACCCAGGACTGTGAACTGATTAGTAACTACAGATTCATGGGAACTACTCCGATTATTTAATACCATTCCTTCTCCCTTCGGGAAAAGGCCAGGATGAGGGGATTTAACTCCCCTCACCCCAACCCTCTCCCCCTCGGGGGAGAGGGAGTTAACAATACTTTTTAAGGATTTTAAATGAGTAACACTACTAATAGTTTTAATGCGCGTTCAATATTGTCGGTGAACGGAAAAGAATATGAAATTTATCGTCTGGATAGTTTGAAAAATAGCGCACGATTACCTTTTTCTTTAAAAATTCTGTTAGAAAATTTATTACGGTTTGAAGATGGCAATACTGTTTCAGCTGCGGATATCGATGCACTTAATAATTGGGACGCAAAAGCAGAGCCCAGTATTGAGATAGCTTACCGCCCTGCTCGTGTGTTAATGCAGGATTTCACGGGAGTTCCAGCTGTTGTTGACTTGGCGGCAATGCGTGATGCGATGGTTGATCTTGGTGGAGATCCTGAAAAAATTAACCCATTACAACCTGCCGAGCTTGTTATTGATCACTCGGTTCAAGTTGATGTTGCGGGTACTGCGAATGCTTTTGAATTAAATGCTGATCTGGAATATAGCCGCAATCAGGAACGTTACAGTTTTTTAAAATGGGGCCAAAAAGCATTTTCCAATTTTGCGGTAGTACCACCTGATACCGGTATTGTGCATCAGGTCAATCTTGAACATTTAGCACGTGTTGTGTTTGATAAAGAAAATAATGGAGTATTGCAAGCTTACCCCGATACTTTAGTTGGAACCGATTCACATACCACCATGATAAATGGTCTTGGGGTACTGGGTTGGGGTGTTGGCGGAATTGAAGCCGAGGCTGCAATGTTAGGCCAACCTGTTTCAATGTTAATTCCTCAGGTTGTTGGTTTTAAACTGACTGGTAAATTACCCGAAGGTACCACTGCCACTGATTTGGTTTTAACTGTCGTTGAGATATTACGCCAACACGGTGTTGTTGGAAAGTTTGTTGAATTTTTTGGTGATGGTATCGAGCACATGCCATTGGCAGATCGCGCAACGGTAGCCAATATGGCTCCAGAATATGGCGCAACCTGCGGTATCTTTCCTATTGATAATGAAACTTTAAATTACATGCGTCTTAGTGGTCGAAGCGAAGAACAAATTAAACTAACAGAAGAATATGCCATGGCTCAGGGTATGTTTCATTCTAAATCAACTCCACAGGCAGATTATTCCAGTGTCATTGCACTCGACATCAGTACCGTTGTACCAAGTTTGTCGGGGCCGAAACGTCCTCAGGATCGTGTTGAGTTATCAAAATCCAAACCCATGTTTAACACGGCGTTAAAGAATCTTAATACTGAACGTAATGCCAAAACTAAACCTGTGAAAACTACTGTTAATGGACGTGATGTCGAAATTAAAGATGGCGCGGTTGTTATCGCGGCAATTACTTCTTGTACCAACACATCAAACCCATCTGTGATGATAGCAGCAGGTTTAATTGCACAAAAAGCGCATAAGCTCGGACTTAAGGTTCAACCCTGGGTTAAAACGTCATTAGGACCCGGTTCACGTGTCGTATCGGAATATTTAAACAAAGCAGGTTTAACTGCTGATCTGGATAATTTAGGTTTCAATGTTGTTGGTTATGGTTGTACTACCTGCATTGGTAATTCTGGCCCACTTAATCCTGATGTTAGCAAAGCAATAAAAGACGGCGATTTATCGGTAACCTCGGTATTATCCGGTAACCGAAACTTTGAAGGTCGGGTTCATGCCGAAGTAAGAATGAATTATTTAGCATCCCCTCCTCTTGTTGTTGCATATGCTTTAGCAGGAACAATGGATATAGATATGTATAACGAACCGTTAGGGCAAGATAAAAAAGGTAAAGATGTATTTTTAAAAGACATTTGGCCGACACAACATGAAGTACAGGACGTTTTGCAAAAAAATGTAACACGTGATCAATTTATTTCCAGTTATAAGAAAGTATATGAAGGTGAATCAAGATGGGGCAAACTTAGTTCGCCGGAAGGTAAGTTATTTGAATGGTCGAAAGATTCTACTTATATTCAATACCCTCCTTATTTTACTGGTATGTCAAAAAATTCTGGAACAGTAGATGATATTAGTGATGCCAGAGTACTCGCTTTATTAGGTGACTCAGTAACAACGGATCATATTTCTCCCGCCGGTGCCATTAAAGCAGATAGTCCCGCAGGATTATATTTAAAAAATAATGGTGTTGAAGCAAAAGATTTTAACTCATATGGTTCGCGTCGAGGTAATCATGAAGTGATGATGCGAGGTACTTTTGCCAATATTCGTTTGCGTAATTTAATGGCACCAGGCACTGAAGGTGGTATTACCTGTTTTCAACCTGGCAACGAACAAATGAGTATTTATGATGCATCAATGAAATATCAAGCTGAAAACACACCTTTGGTTATTTTAGCAGGCAAAGAATACGGTTCGGGATCATCGCGTGACTGGGCGGCAAAAGGTCCCAGTTTATTGGGCATTAATGCTGTTATAGCTGAAAGTTATGAACGAATCCATCGATCAAATTTAGTGGGTATGGGCATTGTGCCACTGGAATTTCCAAAAGGTGAAACCGCAAAATCTCTGGGACTAACCGGAAAAGAGCTTTACTCAATTGAAGGTTTAAATAATGGCGAAGCCAAAGAAGTGACGGTGACCGCCGCGGATGATAGTGGTAGTAAAACATTTAAGGCCAAAGTACGGATTGATACACCACAAGAAATAGAATATATGCGCCATGGTGGTATCTTAAAATACGTACTTCGCCAACTGGCATCTTGAATCAATTAATATTATGAAATAAAGAAGATAATAAAATGAAACTTGCTGAACTTACTGCTATATCCCCGGTTGATGGTCGTTACGGACCAAAAACGATGGCACTTCGACCTATATTTAGTGAATACGGGCTCATTAAATATCGTGTTATGATCGAAGTGCGCTGGTTACAACATTTATCCAACATTTCAGGAATAAATGAATTACCAACATTCAGTAAAGATGCAAACGCGTTATTAAACAGTCTGGTTGACGACTTTTCAGAAGACGATGCTTATCAAGTAAAAAATATTGAACGAACAACTAACCATGATGTAAAAGCTGTAGAATATTTACTTCGTGAAAAAATTATTAATAACAAAGAACTACTAAAAGTAATTGAGTTTTTTCACTTTGCCCTTACCTCTGAAGATGTAAATAATTTGTCTTATGCGTTAATGTTGCGTGATGCACGAGATTTAGTATTACTTCCAGTCATCGGAGAAGTAACAGATAACATCCGCGAGCTTGCTTATAAATACGCAGATATACCAATGCTATCACACACCCACGGTCAACCTGCAAGCCCAACGACTGTTGGTAAAGAAATGGCAAATTTTGTTTATCGTCTGGATAGACAACGAAAAATATTAAATGACTCGCTTATTCTCGGGAAATTAAATGGTGCAGTAGGAAACTATAATGCACATTTTTCAGCATACCCTGAACTGAACTGGATCCAGATCTGTGAGGATTTTGTAACAAACCTTGGTTTAAGCTGGAATCCTTATACAACTCAAATTGAACCACATGATTATATTGCAGAATTTTTTAATACCCTCTCACAGTATAATAATATATTGAATGATTTTAATATTGATGTATGGACTTATATCTCAATGGCCTACTTCAAACAAAAAACGATCAAAGGTGAAGTTGGTTCTTCAACCATGCCTCATAAAGTAAATCCGATTGATTTTGAAAATTCTGAAGGTAATATTGGAATTGCAAATGCTATATTTAATCATCTCTCAAACAAGTTAACCAAGTCACGAATGCAGCGTGATTTATCTGACTCAACCGTGATGCGAAACCTTGGTGTTGGTCTTGCACATTGTTTAATTGCATATCAATCCTGTAAACGTGGTATTAGTAAATTAGAAGTTAATGAAGAAAAACTATTAGAAGATCTGGATAATAACTGGGAAGTATTAGCAGAACCGATCCAAACTGTTATGCGACGATATGGCATTGAAAATCCATATGAAAAATTAAAAGATCTTACTCGCGGACAACGACTTGACGCAAAGCAAATAAAAGCTTTTGTTGATAATCTGGATATTCCTGCAGATGCAAAAAAACGATTAAAAGAATTAACCCCTGCAAGTTATTTAGGAATTGCCAGTAAGTTGGCAAAAGATATTTAATAAACCTGAGTGATTGTGAAGAAATACTTAATGAACGATGCAGGAGTTCTAAAGTGCTAGGGTTGGGGGCAGAGCAGTAAAAACAGCATGTTCATTTTTATTTAGATCCCCTCATCCTGGCCTTCTCCCGGAGGGAGAAGGAATGGCTTCGACTTATTACTTGGGACTGCCTGTCATTGAATTTACATCAGAATGCATTAATAATTAAAGCTGTAAAATTTGAAAATTATTTTAACGAAATCTCCTTTATTCGAAATAAAGTTTTTGTAGAAGAACAAAAGATCCCTAAAAATCTTGAATGGGATGATCAAGACCAAATTGCTCACCATTTCATTGTTAGTTCTGAACAACACAACATTATTGCCTATGCCCGGTTATTACCATCAGGTAAATTAGGTCGGGTTGCAGTATTAAAACAATGGCGTCGCCAGGGAATTGGTAGCTTGTTAATATCTGCAATATGTAAAAAGGCAACTAAACTAGATATAAATACATTAACTTTATCTTCACAACTTTCAGCAGTTGATTTCTATCTGCAAAGTGGATTTCAAATATTTGGTGATGTATTTCTGGAAGCTGGCATTAAACATCGATCAATGCTCAAAACATTAAAATAAATACTTATATATGGATAATTTACTTAAACTTGGTGTAAATCAGGACGTTATAGACGTCGATACTAGTACTGAATTACGATCACATATAGTAAACATGGTTTCTCAAGCGAATAAGACAATTTATATTACATCCAGAAAAATGGATGCCCGACTAACGAATCATTCCGATTTTTTAGATGCTATTCGATCCGGTATTGCTAAAAATACAAATTTTGACCTCAAAATATTAATTTATCAGTTAGACGAATTTTTAAGTGAAAATCATCAAATACTGGATTTATCGCATCGTTTATCGACAAATATTTCGATAAAAGTGTTTAGTAAAGAACAGCAACATTGTAACCATGATTTTATACTGGTCGATAATATGGGTGTTATTTACAGTGAATTAGCCGATAGATATGAGAGTATTATCGAATACAATAATAAACGCAGAAATCAGGAATTAACTCGGCAATTTAATGAGGCCTGGGAGCATGGAGTACGAGACAGCAATTTATACAGATTAAATATTTGATGCGAATTTTTTTATTACTGCTGTTTTTATTTTTTCCTGGTATTGTCTTAAGTCTTGATGGTATGCAAGAAACAACCGCAGTTTTAAAACATCGCTTGGCAAAAGATATTATTCCCTTTCTTGAACCGTATTTATCAAAAGATGGTCGAATTTCCGGTATTGGAAATAAAATAATAATCAAATCAAATAAGTCTAATATCAATGAATTATTCATTATTATTGGTGATTTGGATCGAATTGATTATATGCAATTAATTATTTCAATCACGATGAATATACAATCAGTTCATAATTTAAACACCAGAAGTATACAAGTGGGTGAAAATACCTGGACTAAAATTAATTATGGGATAACATATTCAAAACGAATTCGCGAGACACTTCCAAATGGACATTTAGTAGAAAAAATTAAATATGTAAAAGTCATTGAAAGTTTTCAATTACACGCAGCAATTGACGAAACAAACCAGAAATTAACTTTAAAATTAAGGCCATCCCAAGATGAATTTACTGATAATAATGAAGATTCGGTTATAAATACTATTGAAGTTATCGATATAAACGAACTTTCAGATAATAATATTGAAATTACTATCAAAGGGAATATAAACAAATGGATCAGTTTAAGTAATGCAATAAATACACTATATATCAGCAGTGATGAAGATTCGAAAACCATTCGTGAACGACAAAAGCTAATCCGTAATCTCGGTATCAAAGTTCAACTATTAAAATAATAAATCATGAAAAATAAATCTCCGGTTCAATATAGAGTTAATATCAAAAATCCTGAAGCACACTTATTTGAAATAAGTTGTTCAGTTACATTTCCAGATCCTGATGGTCAAATTATTTCTTTACCAAACTGGATTCCTGGTAGTTATATGATTAGGGACTTTTCAAAAAATATAATACAAATTAACGCTAAAAATAACTCTGGCAACCTGGCTTTACAAAAAATAAATAAAAGCACATGGAAATGTGACAAATCTACCACGCCAATTTTTATTAACTACATAGTATATGCTTTTGATCTATCTGTACGCTCTGCTTTTCTCGATACTACACATGCTTTTTTTAATGGTACCAGTCTTTTTATGATGGTGCATGGTTGTGAGAATTCGCCTTGTTCGGTTGATATTATTAAACCTCCCGGGAATCGCTATTCAAACTGGAAAGTCGCCACCACTCTAATAAATAATAGCTCTAAAGAATATGAGTTTGGTTTGTATCATGCTAAAAACTATGACGAATTAATTGACCATCCGGTAGAAATTGGTGACTTTACTGTTTCTAAATTTAAACCAAATGGAATTACCCATGAGATGATTCTTACCGGTCGTTTTAAAACTAACTTAACCAGGCTTACTGAAGAATTAACGAAAATTTGTAATACCCATATAAATTTGTTTGGTGAGTTTCCTGACATAAATCGTTATTTGTTTTTAACAACTGTCGTAAATAATGGGTATGGCGGCCTCGAGCATCGTTCGTCTACTAGTCTGGTATGTTCACGAAAAGATTTAGTTAATACAGAAAACAATGATATTACAAAAGAATATCGACAATTTTTAGCACTTTGTAGCCATGAGTATTTTCATACGTGGAATGTTAAACGAATTAAACCATTAGCGTATATACCTTACAATCTGGATACTGAAGTTTACACTCAACAACTATGGGCATTTGAAGGTATTACTTCATATTATGATGAATTAGCGCTTGCTCGTTCAGGTGTAATAACTACTGTAAGTTACCTTGAATTACTCAGTCAAACGATTACTCGAGTTTGGCGACAATATGGTCGTTTAACACAATCTGTTGCAGATTCCAGTTTTGATGCCTGGACTAAATTTTATAAACAAGATGAAAATGCGCCTAATGCTATTGTGAGTTATTACACAAAAGGAACACTAATCGCACTTGCGCTTGATTTTAATATCAGAGTTCAAACAAATAACAAGTTATCACTAGATGACGTTATGAGATATTTATGGCTTGAGTATGGTAAAAAAAATGTAGGACTAGAAGAAGGTGAAATAGAAAACATTATTACTAAAGTAACAAACATAAAATTCACCGATTTTTTTAATCTATATTTATATGGTACTCAAGATCTCCCTCTTAAAGAACTTTTTTTACATGCAGGAATTGAGATTAATTTTAGGGCTGCAGAAAATCAAACTGATTTGGGTGGTAAGGTAATTAAATCAGAATCTTTAAACAGAGTATCTTTGGGAATTCGAACTAAATCAGTAAATAACAAAGTTACAATTCAACATATTATTAATGATTGTTGTGCACAACAAGCGGGGTTATCTGCAGGTGATGAAATAATTTCTTTTGATGGCTTAAAAGTAACGAGTACTAATTTAAATGAATTACTCTCTACTTTTGATCCAAATGATGAAGTAGAAATATTTGCTTTTCGTAATGACGAATTATTAAAATTTAATGTTACACTACAACAAGCAGCATTAGATACTTGTGTTTTATCTATTAAAAAAAA
>JBGMQW010000029.1:17996-22392 GCA_048060815.1 Thiohalomonadales bacterium
TTTTACAGAGTTGGCATGTAATCTGCTATATATTTTGTCAGGCAGGTTCGTAATCTCTCTCTCCTCTAGATTTACTGCCGGAATATGTAGATTTTAAGGGCGCTCCATAATGCGCCCTTTTTTTACAATAATCGAAAATTTTGTTAAACAATCTTTTATTAAACTCATTCACTAATCCCAAGCAAGGGATCTAGTTCATCATCGATATCTAGTTCAACGAGTTCATCAAACCCGCCAACGTGTAATTCATTTATAAATATTTGTGGCACAGTATCACTACCTGCCTTATTTTTCATTTCTTCGAATAAATCTTTGTTTGTATCAATTAGTAATTTCTTAAATTTCACTCCTTTTTTTACTAACAATTTCTCAGCCCTATCGCAAAAGGGACAAATTTCAGTACAATACATCACAATATCTGGCATTCTATTTCTCCAACTTTATAAATTAATTAAAGCTTGCACATATTTTTTTACAATTTTCTAATATCGGATCTGACACTGGTTGAAGTTTTTTACGCATAACAGAACCTATCGCAGTTGAACGAGAGAAAATTGGATTCACAATGCCTTCACATAAGCATGATAAAAATAAAATACTAAATAATGCATCACATATTTCCTTAGACTCTTTTAGTGCTAAAGAAAATTTCGTATTCTTATTTATAATCATATTCATCGTTTCTTCACAACAGTTATTGATTTCGGTAATACTATTAAAATTACACTTTTCAGGTTTTACAGATGCAAAATAGTGACTAATTGCATTAAGTGACATAATTACAACATCCTGATTAGTCGGTTTCAACATTGCTAAATTAAGCGTATTTAATAATGTTTGCCCTGTCGAACTATATATTTTTAATAACATATTAATATAGTTATCATTGTTAGGACTATTATTATCCAGGCAAGGCTCAATAAGTTCTTTAATTGTGTCAGCTTTTGGATGTGCCGGTAATGGCTCAGGTATTTCATCCGGTTTCGTCATCATAAAACCAACGTAATAGGCATTTTTTCGTTTTGCTTTTAACCACAAACTGTTTTTTTGTTCTTCACTTATCAGATTACCTTGCAAAACCAGACGAATTGATTCGATCATTTCTTTAGCATCAACTTCAAACGGTAAATATTCAATGAGATATTCCGCAAGTTTTGATCCCATATCACCATTTACAACGGATTGTTTTTCTAACATTCTGCGAGCATTCTCTGATGTTGGCATCGACCACCAGGCTCTTCTTGCTATTTCATTCGATATTCCTGCTGCATGAACTACTGCCACAACAGCTTCTGGTTCCCCTAACAATAATAATTGCTCCAGACTTTCATCTTTAGTTTGTCCCATTCTGGTCCAGCGTCCTAAAAAAACCGGATACCCCCCTGGAGAACCAAGCACAAAACTACTGATTAGTTCTCGTACTTTTTTAATGTATTTGTCATCACGACAATTTGGGTTTAAAGTAACTTTAGCTTCACCTTTTTCGGTTAATGCAAACACGATCATTTTTGACTCATCAATACGAATCGCACGGGCATTTTGGTTTAACAAAATGTTAATTTTAAAATTATCTTCGCTAGAAAGTTCCATAATATAGTATAAATTAATTAAGTTGAATGCGCTGTCCCCATGGAACAGGCAGTTTACCTTTAACTAACCAGACGACTGGATATAAGGGCAGTTCTTTTGGAAACTCACCTTCTGCATCTGTAAAATAAACCAGTAAATCAGGTGTCCTGTCTAATGTGTCTACCCAGTTAAATACTGGAATAAAGCTGGTACCGCCACCACCTTTCATTCTTTCGGGTAAAGTAAACTCTTCCCAGGCCTCGTATATCCATGGGCCGCCTTCCACCAATTCTGAATCACAAGCATTTAGTGTAACTTGAGCCCGCATCTGTCCTTTGATCGCATTAATTTCAGATAAAAATTCTGACATTTCCTTATCTGTAATTGAGCCACTAATATCAAGTGCAACGGTTAAATTAATTTGTGCGCTACGTAAACGTGGAAAAATAGCAGGGTCACCCCGCCGGGTTGATGGTCTTGAGTAATTATAATCATCGCGTGCAATTGAAGTGACATATCGTGCAAGTAACATACGCCATGGTAATTGTGGCTGCAACATAAAATCAACCAGCCGCGCCATATCACCTCCAAGCTTACCCGCTTGCATAGCAGATTGAGCGGCTCCGGCTAGACGTTGTTGCCACTGTGTTGATAATTCTTCTCGTTCGTTATGACTTAATGGTGGTGGTTGCGAAACACCGGCATCACTGTCACCGGGTTGTTGCTTTGGCCCTTTTTGTGGTTCATCTTTTTTAGAATCGGGTTGAGTATTACCAGTTTCATTTTGATCCGGTTGTTGTTTTCCTGAGCCACTATCAGACTCATCCGGTTCACTCGGATCGTCTGGCTCCGAATCCGGGCTATTAGATTTACCCTGTTGTTCTTTTTTCCCTTTCGCACCACCGGTATCACCACTGTTAGATTGCTCATCGTGATCGTCATCGTAGATATGCTGATCGTGTGGTTCTTGATCTTCATTTTCATCAATATATGGATAAATTTCTTCAGCCGACATTCCTTTATAACTTTCTTCTACCAATATTCCGGGAGGTGGCTTTAGATCATCATCAAGCAGTAATGGATTGATGGCATAATCACAGGCAATATCCCAACGATTTTTAATGCGATGTTCACGTCGGGCAAAATGTGATAACGCACAATGAAGTGCTTCATGAGCTAGAACAAATTGAGTTTGCGCTAAATTTAACGCGTCGATATATTGTTCATTGTAATAGAATTTGCGCGCATCGGTTGCAGTGCTGCGACACCAGTCCGGATCGGCTTTTACCATCGGCAAACGCAGCACTAATGCCCCTAAAAAAGGTTTATCAATAATTAGACGGGTACGAGCCGCACTTAATTTTATCTCAACATCGGAACTGGAGGTATTATCAATCGACATAGACTTAAATTACATATCATATAACATGACATCAGCAACAGTGTTTGACCAGTTTGCAAATTCCGGAACTGCAAATAAATCCTGTCCAATTGCACGATGCATATCAGAAACTAACATCACTCCCATTTCTTTTTGAGGAAACGATGCTGCATAGTTCAGAATATTACCGTGAACGGTTTGCGCATTTTCCGATTCTTTTTCTCGAATTGCCCGGCCGACTAATGCCGATGCTACTGCATATTGCAGATCAATTTCCTTTGGTGTAGAAACCGACTCACCACGAATGATCGCATCAAGATCGGGTAATTGATCCAGATTTTGAACAAAGGCATGTAACTCAATTCCTGCCGCAGGACCAACACATGCTTGCAGGGAACCTAAAAGCAATGACGGGTGATCCATAAATTTCTGAAGTGCGCGATGCGCAAATTCCCACGATCGAGGTGATGGGAATGCTACCGGGTTATGTGCAGGATCAAATTCAAATAATTGCTCAGGTCTAAAACGTAAAAAAGCAATGATTCGTTCATCAATATTATTTTTATAAGCCCAACTAACCCAGTCATCCAGATTAACATCAACATCAAAATGTGAAAAGCGATTGGCAAGTGGCGCCGGCATGGTAAATGTTACACCACGATCACCTTGTCGATTTCCAGCAGCAAAAATAGCCCAACCATCCGGTACTTTATAATCACCTAATTTTCGATCTAAAATTAATTGATACGCCGCTGCAGAAACGCTCGGTGGTGCTGATGTAATTTCATCTAAAAATAAAATTCCTTTATCACCATGACGGTTAACATCGGGTAATAATGACGGAATAGCCCATTCAACTCGATCACCATCACGAAAAGGAATACCGCGTAAATCACTCGGTTCCATTTGTGATAATCGAATATCGATAACCGTGACATTATGACGTTCACCAATCTCCAGAATTATTTGAGATTTTCCAACACCTGGAGCCCCCCATAACATCACCGGAGTATGAAAACCTTTATGTGTACTGGAAAATTCCTGATCGAGAATGACCGCTAGATGTGCTGGGCGCATATTATAAATACTTCCTGTTTTTTTTAGCTACTACAATTCTACTTGAAACCTAAATTCCGCAATTGACCGCTTAGTGGGCGTATTAATCATCAGTATATTAATAACATAGAGTAAATACAAACTTCACCTGTAAAGTGAAGACGCTACACCATGCATACTAATCTTACGAAGGAAGATTAGACACATTAATGACTGACTATACTAAAAAACTCGTTAAGGACTCGCCATTAACTCATTTTTTAGTTACGCCAGTCGAACACTAAAGACTACTCTGCACAGCGTTCAACTGCGGAATCTAGGTTTTAAATCCAGGTTTAAAAACCGGCTTTGGCATACCATTTCTTCGCTTCTTCGGGATTCTTTTCGACA
>JBGMQW010000030.1:0-22204 GCA_048060815.1 Thiohalomonadales bacterium
CAATATGAAAATACCCTGTCACAGGATTCGCTTTGGCTAAAGCAGTTTTAAATAATTTGTAGGTACACATAAGCAATACGATGAAATTAAGGATATTGATAATATTTGAGGTCATGCTATGAAATTGAAACCGATTAAAAATAAAACAGAATTAAAGAAGGCGTTAAATCGTATTGATGAGCTTTGGGGCGCAAAGCACAATACAGAAAAAGGTGATGAACTTGATGTTCTGATGCTATTGGTTGAGAAGTATGAGGAAGAGCATTATCCAATACCGCCGTCCGATCCCATTGAAGCTATCAAATTTTTGATGGAGCAGAAAGCACTGACGCGAAAAGATCTAGAGCCGTTCCTCGGAACAAGGGCCCGGGTTTCTGAAATACTCAATAAGAAGCGTAACCTTACACTCCCTATGATAAAGAGATTGCATGAAGGCTTAAACATTCCCTACAATTGCCTAATTGCTTAATCCCCAAAAAATTAACTTTATTATATGAATAAATTGATAACGCATCAAAAGCATCGTTGCTGTGCGTTATTGCTACGCGCATACTCTAACTTTAATCCCCAACGTCCATTTTTAATATCTCTAAAAACTTTCTTCAATCTGCATCCGTGTTGATTTTTTTGTTAGGCGCACCTATAATTGTAATAACATACGTTATAACACGATAAGGTGCACCAAAATGATGAAAGTTAAGATTACAGCCGTGGGAAATTCAATGGGAATTCTCCTGCCAAAAGAAGCACTTAACAAAATGAAAGCGAGCAAGGGCGATACCTTGTATCTTGTTGAAAGCCCAGAAGGATACACACTTACTCCATATGACGAAAACTTTGGCAGTCAATTAGAGGTTGCGGAGAAAGTAATGAAAAAATATCGTAATGCTCTTCATCAACTCGCAAAATGATTGAGCCTGTTTGGGTATTGGATCAAGTCGTAATTTCAGTACATAATATACTGCTATCGGAGCATAGTGGATCACCGGGAATTCGTGACGAAGCACTTCTAGATTCTGCACTTGCGATGCCCAAGCAGCGTTTTGCTTATGAGCCTGAATCATCGATATTTGAACTCGCTGCTTCATATAGTTTTGGCCTCGCAAAAAATCATCCATTTATTGATGGCAATAAACGAATTGCTTTTACTGTTGCTGCAATATTTTTGGAGCTCAACGGCTTTTCTTTTCATGCACCAGAATCAGAAGTGGTTATATTTTTCGAAAATTTAGCATCAAGTAATATTACTGAAAAAGAACTAGCCGATTGGTTTAACGCATCATCAAATTCAATTGCCTAACGAGTTTGTAGGCATAGATCAAGTATATCAAAAATTTCAGAGTCAAAATTTCAGGACCAGGTCTTTCCATGCTACATAATAAATAAATTTTAGATTGTGTTATGGAAAGCCATTGCGTTTAAATCTGGTGTCATAAAATATTCTCGCATATCGAATAGTATCTCTAAATAAAGTTTGTTAACCCCATATCAAAAAACTATATGATTTCGCAATCACTGTTTTAAATGACGTCGAATAAATATCTCGGTTCGTCTAATTGCATCTTTTGTCGCTAAATCATCTGCAAATGTCCGGACATGCTGTGGACGAAAATCAAAACCTCGACCGACACCAGGATAGACAATTAGCTGTGCATCTCTGTTTTTTTCTTTTAAGGTTTTAATTCCTTCCATAATTGGACGCATGCGTTGATATTGTTCGTGTTCACCAAAAAACACCAGGACCGGAACTTTTAGGTCATTTATTTCCGGGGCATATTGATAGACTTGCATCGGTTCAGGTTTGTTTGGATCTTGCCAATGAGGATAAAACGCAACATAACAGGCAACTTTCTTTTCCTGTTTTTTAAACGTCACTAATGCTTTTAAAGTCATATAACCACCGCGGGTATGCGCGACTGTGCAGGCTTTTTTGCCAATGATTCCGGGTTGTTGTAATAAAACATCAATGCCTTTTGCAACATCGGAATCATTTATATATTCGTGACCCAATGGATATCGATCAAAAAAACGACCATTATAAACATCCGGTGCGAGTACTACAAAACCGCGTGCAGCGAGTCGCCTTGGTGCTAGTAAGGTAAGGTCATCTAATCCACGTCGGCCATGTTGGAATAAAACCGGAAGATATTTTCCGGGTTTCACCGGACGAAAAATGTAGGCTGGAATATCAGCATCACCGTTTTTGTAGGTAATCTGTTTCATTGTTACTTTATAACTTTCTGGCTGGTCTAATTTACCTTGTTCCCACCAATCATCATCCCACCATAGTTTTTCTTTATCCTGCGGATACTGCGTTGTTACCCAAGGCTCATGTTGAGCATAAACATGTCCACAATAAATTATTATAAAAAAAGTTAATATCGTTTTAATCATCAATTGACCTTGGCAGTTTTATTAATATCTTTATAGATTAGCACATGTCGTTATTTTTATGAGATTTTGTAAAAATTTGCTAAATAATCTTGTTGTTTGCTAAATTTTTTTCCGCTATGGTTTTTTGCAAAATTTCTGAAAATAACCGAATACCGGGGCCGGGATTTTGATTTCGGATTAAAAATAAATTAACATTAAACCTTGCCCCTTCGGTTAATAGTAGTGGTTTAAGAATATTTTTATCTAACAAAGTCTGGATTCGATGTGCTGGTAACCAGGCAAATCCAAGTCCGTTTGATACTGCTGTTATTGAGGTTTCCAGACTACTCACTGTCCAACGGTGTTCTGCACCTAACCACCCGGCATCGAGTCGTTTTCGATTTCCGGAATCACTTATCACCACCTGAAGTTCACGTTCTAAATCGGCTTTGGTTATGTTTCGCTGCAGCGATTGTAAGGGATGCCCGGCATTTGATACCGCAACAAATTCAATTTCCAAAATTTGTTCGCCGAGCATATCGTTTGGCACACTACCGGTGATGACAATATCTGCTTTATTTTTTAACATCGCATCTTCAGCACCGGCCAGCATGGTTTCAGTCAGGTTCACTTCACAACCATGACTGAGTGGTTTAAATTGCTGTAAGGCCCGCATGATTATTTCACTAGGAAACATATTGTCCACCACGATGTGAATACTCGCTTCCCAGCCTTGCTCGAGACTATCGGCAAATTGTTCGAGCTCAATAGCCTGACGCAGTAAATAGCGTGAGTGCCGCAACAGTACTTTACCTGTTTCGGTTAATGATGCTTTACGACCCTCGATGATTAACAACGGAATTCCAAGTTGTTGTTGTAGCTTTGCCACGGTATAACTAATTGCGGACTGACTTCGGTGCAATTGTTTAGCGGCTTGAGCAAAACCACCATAATCAACCACTGCGTGAAAAGCGCGCCACTGTTCCAGGCTGACTCGAGGTGCTTGCATTAATAATGCCCAATATATCGAAAATTTTGATTGTTTATAGCAATATATTGCGCTTTTTAATTAAATAATTCAATCTATAATGTTTATATACTTACAAAATAAAGAGGAATCATCATGGAAAAATATGCAAATTTAACGGCACGAATCTTAATGGCACTTATCTTTTTAATGGCGGGTTTAAATAAAATTGGAGGTTATGAAGGCACGCAGGGATATATGGAGTCAGTGGGCGCACCGGGGATGTTATTACCCCTGGTTATTATTGTGGAAGTTGGGGGTGCAGTTTTATTAATTATTGGTTGGAAAGTACGGTATAGTGCTTATGCTTTAGCGATATTTACACTACTTGCCGGATTCCTGTTCCATAGTAATTTTGCTGACAAAATGCAGCTGATCATGTTCATGAAGAATATTGCAATGGTCGGTGGGTTAATAGCCATAGCAGGGCTACCCATTAGCAAAAGTATTAGCCTTGATCATAAATTCATGCAAGCTCCTGCATCCTGATAGTACCCAACTGGATAAGCCCGATAACGGTTGTTATCGGGGTTTTTGTAGAATTAATCATGTATGGATAACTAAATGAAAAATAATGAGTTAGGTGAGTTTGTTCGATGGGAATCTTCTTTTAGAAACTGGATCACAGCCGATGGTGCCGCTGGCCCCAGCGGAACCGGTGATTTTAAAGCTGAAGCGAATCGATACCATTTATATGTTTCACTTGCTTGCCCCTGGGCGCATCGCACTTTAATTTTTCGCCAATTAAAAGGCTTAAGCCACTTAATCACTGTCTCAGTGGTTCATCCATTAATGCCTGATATCAGTTGGATATTTGGCAATTATCCCGATGCAACAGCTGATGATGTTAATGGGAAAAAAACATTGGCAGATGTGTATAAAATCGCGGATCCCGATTTTAATAACGTCGTTACCGTACCAATTTTATGGGACAAAAAACGAAATACCATTGTGAACAACGAATCCTCGGAAATTATCCGAATGTTTAACTCGGCATTTGATCAGTTAAATGATAACAAAATTAATAAAGATCTGGATTTATACCCAGACCAATTACAGGGTGAAATTAATACTGTAAACGATGAGGTCTATAACAATATTAATAATGGCGTTTATCGTTGTGGCTTTGCAATTAGCCAAACTGCTTATGAACAAGCCTATGAAGAATTATTTAACAGCCTGGACAATATGGAGCAGCGCCTGTCATCACACGCTTTTTTAGCCGGAGAAAAGATAACCGAGGCTGATTGGCGATTATTTGTCACTTTAATACGTTTTGATGCGGTATATGTTGGTCACTTTAAATGTAATAAAAAACGTATTGTTGATTATCCGAATCTTTGGGAATTTACCAGGCAACTTTATCAAATACCCGATATTGCGGCTACTGTGAACCTGGATCATATTAAGTATCACTACTATGCTAGCCATAGCTCAATTAATCCGACTGGCATTGTACCTGTGGGACCGGAGTTAGACTTTAATGCTCCTCATAATCGATGAAATCCGTATTGCAAGAAAAAAATTTCTTGTTCTGAGAGAAGATATCAATAGAAACCGCGCAAGATAGCGTTATAATACAGAACTGTGCATTTATCAGGACGACGCTTTACGTGCCAAAACTACTCGATTTTGATGATTTAATTGATCAACTAGAAGCTTCTTTTTTAGAACAAGGGCTGGACTATTTTCGTTCACATAAAGTGAGTGATATTGTTCATGATGAGCAAGACCAGTGCTTAACAGCAAGTGTTAAAGGTAAGAAAAAAGCACCTTATAAAATCTCAATTTCAGTTGATGATGATTTACTGATAGATGGTGACTGTTCGTGTAAGATAAATTATAACTGTAAACATGTTGCAGCTGTGTTATTAGCAAACCTGTTCGTAGAATTAACTGCAAGTTCCAGTGAAAAAATCACTGTATCGAAAACTGCCAACCAATGGCAAAAGGAAATTGACAAAGCTCAGCAAGCTTTTAATGCGCCGGTTGAAACTGTCTCAGAAAAAAATCCACAAAAATTAATTTATATTTTAAGTTTACACAAGACTACCAGCGTTCCAAAATTTCAGCTTCATATTCAAACGGCCAGACAATTAAAAGACGGCAGTTTCGGAGATGAAAAAAGATACAACCCTTCAAATTTTTTCTTACACGGTCCAAAAGACTACATGGTGGATAATGACATTCAAATCATTCATCAGTTACGCACATCGAATTTACTCAGTAAATTACCCGAGATTGAACTAATCGGAAAAGGTAGCGGTGAGGTGTTAGATCTTGTTATTAACAGTGGTCGCTGTTTATGGAAAAATACTGAATCAGCACCACTAACAAAAGGTAAAAGCCGGTCAGGAAAATTATCATGGCAAATTGGTGAGAATGGTTGTCAGAGTCTGGTGTTAAAAACCAATCCAGCGGCATCGATAGTATTACCAACAACACCGCCACTATATCTGGACATGGATAAAAATACCTGTGGCAATACTGAAGTTACCATTCCTGCTTCTGTACTAGACGTGTTATTAAAAACGCCACCAATCGCGCCACAGGATATTGATGGTGTTTGTAAAAAATTAGATGCGTTAAAGATTCAACTCCCGCCCCCTGATAAGTTAACCGTTAAAGACCAGAAAATTATTCCACCAGTAGCATTATTAACCTTAACCTGTCATAACGAATCGATGACAAGTTATTTATCGGATGTTGCTGTTAAAAAACGTTCTGATATTGAACCAATTTTACAATTTAAACTCGATTATCAGGGAAATATTGTTCACCCGAGTGATGAAGCAACAAAGTTTATTGAACGAAAAGGAAATACACTAACGCAACAAAGTCGTGATTTAAAAACCGAAAAAAAAATGGTGGCATTGCTACGTTCGTTTGGCGCGGTATTATTTACTGAAGAATATGGCAAAGTTGATATCGAAGCAGATACCTATGTTTTACCCTGCTCGGCTGATCAAGAGGCAGAACGCTGGGTAGATTTTATATTAGAAGAATTACCAATTTTAGAAAAAAATGGTTGGTTAATAACGAAAGACCCAATTTTTCCATTTAATCTGGCATTATCTGAAGATTGGGTTATGACGTTTGATGATAGTAAAGATCAACAATCCTTTGAACTTGAAATTGGCATTAGTGTTGATGATGAGTATTTAAATTTATTACCGGTTCTAATTAAAATGATTACACATTATCCGGAGTTAGCGCAAAGTGGTGATTTAACAGCGCATACCTCGGCACATCATTTATTAATCACTCTAAAAGATGGACGATTATTACCACTGGCCTATAAACGACTACAGGCACTGCTCGATATTATCGTTGATATGTTTGAAGAAGGTAATATTAAAAAGAACCGTGTTCACCTACCTAATTGGCGAGCCGCTGAATTACTTGAACTGGATAATGAATATGGTTTATATCCAATTATGCGTTGGGCAGGTAGTGAACGATTACGCGAGTATGCTCTGCGTGTTAGAAATTTTTCTAAGATAAAACCCATTTCTGCTCCTGAGAATTTTAATGCTGAACTCCGGCCTTATCAGGAACATGGACTGGCCTGGTTACAATTCTTACGTGAGTTTGAATTCAATGGTATTCTTGCTGATGATATGGGGCTGGGTAAAACTGTGCAAACACTTGCACATATATTAATAGAAAAACAATCCGGTCGTTTAATTAATCCTGTACTGGTTGTTGCGCCTACTACACTAATGATTAACTGGCGAAAAGAAGCACATCGATTTACACCTGAATTAAAAGTATTAACCTTGCACGGTGCAGATCGTAAAAAACATTACGATACTATTCAAGACTATGACATTGTTTTAACAACTTACCCGTTATTAACGCGTGATGAAGAAATCATTAAACCTATTCCGTATCACATGGTGGTACTTGATGAAGCACAATACATTAAAAATCCAAAATCTAAAGCCACCCAGGCAGTTGCAAAATTAAATACCAAACATCGTTTATGTTTAACCGGTACACCTTTAGAAAACCATCTTGGTGAATTATGGTCTATTTATAATTACTTGATGCCCGGTTTGTTAGGACACGACGCACAATTTAAACGTTTATTTAGAACAACTATAGAAAAATTTGGTAATAACCGGCGTGCTGAACAACTTGCAAAACGAGTATCGCCCTTTCTACTACGGCGAACAAAAGAAGTGGTTGCCAGTGATCTGCCTCCTAAAACAGAAATTATTAGAACGGTGCCATTAGAAGGTGAACAATTAGAACTATATGAAAAAATTAGAGTATTAATGAACGAAAAAGTCACCAGGGCAATTCAGGAGCAAGGTGCAAATAAAAGTCATATTATTGTTTTAGATGCATTATTAAAACTTCGACAAGTCTGCTGTGATCCAAGACTGGTTAAACTACCCGAAGCGCAAGGTGTAAATTTATCGGCAAAGCTTGATTTGTTAATGGAATTAATACCAGAGTTACTAGAAGAAGGCCGTAAGATATTATTGTTTTCGCAATTCACCAGCATGCTCAGTTTAATCGAAGATGAAATAAAACAACGAAAAATTAACTTCGTAAAACTGACTGGTCGCACTAAAGATCGTGAAACACCGATTAATCAGTTTCAGGAAGGTAA
Source organism: Thiohalomonadales bacterium (assembly GCA_048060815.1). Lineage (GTDB taxonomy): Bacteria > Pseudomonadota > Gammaproteobacteria > UBA6429 > Thiohalophilaceae > CAYQUC01. The sequence goes on from JBGMQW010000030.1 coordinate 8,022, forward strand.
TATACCATTGTTTTTAATTAGTTTAAAAGCCGGTGGTACGGGATTAAATTTAACTGCTGCTGACACAGTGATACATTACGATCCCTGGTGGAACCCTGCTGTCGAACAACAAGCTACCGATCGTGCTCACCGAATTGGTCAAGACAAACCGGTTTTTGTCTATAAACTTTATACTGAAGGTACAGTTGAAGATCGAATTCAGGATATGCAAGCACGCAAAAAAGCATTGGCTGATAACTTATTTGAAGGTGCTGGTAAAGGTAGCTTACCAAATTCTGACGAGATGGAAGCATTGTTCCAGGCAATCGATACTGAATAATTTTATTTTCAGCCAGACCAAAAAATATCCAGGTTAAAATAAAAGCTAATTTATAATGTAGTTTATGCGATCCTGAACGTAGCTTGTTGTTAAAGCAGAACTATCTCACAAAAAACCCAGCATACAACTCTGATATTAAATTGAATTGGTTACCGAATGAAAATGATAAATATCCTTGCAGGCCACATACTGTTCTTGTCCAAACAACGCAGAAATCTTATACTGCAACAATCTGACAAGAATATAATTATTTAAATATATGAATCGCATACAAAAACATCTTGAAATTATACTTGATAATATTTGTTTTAACGGCTGCAACTATGTTCGTGAATGTATTTCAAAAATACAAACCAATGAAGCAGTAACAGAAGTAATATTTATTGATATGTCGGAACAACAAATCATACTTCAAGAGTTAATTTCTATAATGGAAGTTTATGATATGCAGGAAAATTAAGGCAAGTACTTAGACCAATCCTCATCAATGTCCCCATATGCAAAGAAATGTGGATTTAATAAAGACTCTTTGGTGTTATACCGAATAGGTTGCATATGAATATCTGTTAAACGTCCACCCGATTCTTCAACAATGCATTGTGCGGCGGCGGTGTCCCATTCTGATGTTGGTCCTAACCGGGGATAAAGATCAAGCTGACCTTCAGCTACCAAACATGATTTTAATGAACTTCCTAACGGACTAATTTCGTAATTTCCAAGATTTTTTAAATATTGCTGTAGTGCTTCATTACCATGTGAACGACTACCGGCCACTAATACTGGCCGACGTTTGTGTGAGGTACAAAATATTCGTTGAGGTTCACTATTACTGGTAGAAAGATACGCACCATTCATATAAGAAGCATAATAACATTTACCATTAATAGGAACATAAATCACGCCCAGACGTGATTGTTGTTTTTCTATTAGTGCAATGTTAACCGTAAATTCACCATTACGTTTTATAAATTCACGTGTTCCATCCAGTGGATCGACTAACCAGTAACGACTCCACTTTCGTCGTTCTGAATAACTGATGTCGGTTGATTCTTCAGATAAAACTGGAATATCCGGGGTTAACTTTTTCAGACCCTCAATGATGGTTTCATGCGCTGCCATATCGGCATCGGTCAATGGTGTGTTATCCTGTTTTTCTGTTATCTCAAAACCTTTGTCATACACCGCCATAATTCGCCCGCCCGCAAGGCTTGCTAATTCAATAACAGGATTTTGAATTTTTCTAAGTTCTACAACACTAAATGGACTTGATGACATTACGGGTAACTATTCTCTATTTTATTTTTTCAATTTTTCTCTAACAAGAAATAATGCTGCTATCGTTCTTGCTTCAGTAACATCTTCTTGTTGTATTAATGTTTCAATTTCTGATAATTTCCATGAAACAACTTCTAATGATTCGGGCTCATCGCCGGGTAATTGTTCTTTATACAAGTCAGTTGCCAATACAATATGGGTTATGTGGTTTGAATAACCCGGCCCGGCTGTAACCGATTTCATAAATTCCAGTTTATGCGCACCAAAACCAACTTCTTCTTTAATTTCTCGATTCGCTGCCGCTAAAATTTCTTCATCTGGTTCAATTTTACCTTTAGGACAACATAGCTCATAGCGGTGGGTCCCACCGGCATATTCACGAATGAGTAATATGGTATTTTCATCGAGCATTGGAACGATTAATACCGCGTCATTACCCTTGGTATTAAGTCGCTCATATTTTGCTCTAATACCATTTGAAAATTCTAAATTAACACCCTCGACACAAAAAAAGCGCGTTTGAGCCAGAGTACTGATTTCAATAATTTTAGGGAGTTTCGGCATATTATCCAGCTTTAACATAAACCAGAGATAATAAACGATTATTCACGAATTCGCATTCAATTTCCGTATTAAATACTTGGTTTATAACATTACATGATTACTTTATTATAAATTTTCTAAACTAAATTTGATTTTTGTACGTAATTTACCCTCGAACCATGCATCAACATCCAAATGCTCACTTTTAGAGTCTAGGCTAAAGCCATCCTGAATAACTGGACTAATTTCATCCATTTTTAACCCGGTACCCTGGTATTGCACATCCAAAGAAACATGCATTGGATAATAACCGTCCAGGAACCGACGCATAAATGGCCCATTATGAAGAGTGTAAGTACCATCATCATTCATGGTGAGTGCTTTAGTATAACCAACCAGACAAATACTGGCATCTTTTTGCACATTTTCCATTTGCACACTCGAACCTTCAACCCAGGCTTTTTCAATATTTTTTATACTGCTTACTTTAATATCCTTGACCCGATCGGATTTAAAAACTATTTGTACCTTGCTAAAAACATCCATATTTTTATGACATTGACGCATTTTTACCCAACCATCATTAAGACTTTCTTCTTCAATAATCATCAAGCTGGAATGGTGATGAATCGATTTTTGAGGTTTGATTTTTAAAAAAACCAACTCCCCTTCATTCACATAGGTATAATTTGGTGGATCCAGGGTATCGCTATTGAACCATTTTTCGAGTTCTTCCGGTGTTACTTCATTTGCTGTTAAACTACCAATTAAGCTGATTAAACTCGTTATCAATATCATCAAGGTGATTTTTTGTAACATTAAGCATCTCCTGCTTTCATTGTAAAAATCAACAATTTTTTTGTTTAAATAAATAGTACTATATATATAATCCTAGACTAATTTCCTGATAAATTTAATCTATTTAAGTATTAAATTATTTGTTTTTGTAAATTATTGATTTGTATCATATATTAAATAAAATGATAAACTGGAACACCATAAAAATCGTATTTCTGGATATGGATGGAACCCTGCTGGATCTTAATTTTGATAATTATTTTTGGCAATTTCATGTGCCGCAGCGATATGCTGAATTACACGATATTGATGTAAATAGTGCAAATGACATTCTAATACCTAAATTTCGTGAGCTTGAGGGCACCATGAATTGGTACTGTGTTGATTACTGGAGTGAAACTTTAGGTCTGGATATTGAACTTCTGAAATCTGAAATTAACCATCTAATTGCAATACATCCCCACGTGGTTGGTTTTCTCGAAATGCTCGAACAACGAAAAATTCAACGTGTGTTAGTCACGAATGCACATCAAAAAAGCTTAAATCTTAAAATGAATCATACCGCTTTACATCATCATCTCGATGAGATTATCTGTGCTCATGAATTTAATGTACCAAAAGAACATGATGAATTTTGGGGCAGATTACAGGAAAAATATCCATTTGAACGATCAACCAGTTTATTTATAGATGATAGTTTACCAGTATTACGATCAGCAAAACGTTATGGCATAAAACATTTATTAGCAATTTATAAACCAGACAGCAAAAACCCGATTAAAGATGTTGAAGAATTTCAGGCTATCCATAGTTTTAAAGATATCATGTCGTGAAATTGACTAGGCGTTTTAAGATTCTAACTCGATTCAAGTAATTCTTTTTTTACTATTTCTAACATCCATAACGCACTGCTTAACTTCATGTCATCTGATGCTCGCCAACAAATAGTACCATTACCATCAACATAAAGTAACAAAGCCGATTCCATATCAGGACCATGTTTTGTAAGCGTTTCTAACATTTCGCGAGCAGGTTCAGAATGAATGTAGGAAATTGGCATAATAATAATTTAAATTTTAATTGTTAGATTAACTTGAAACCAACTATATACTTTATCATTAATAATTGCAGCAATAATGATTGGTTTATAATAACGAACATCCAAATTAGACCACAGCTGCACTCAATGGAATTTCAATTGTAGCACAACAACCCTGAGAATTTAATCGGTTTGCGATTGACAAGCTACCATTATGCGCTTCAATAATCTGCCTGCAAAAAATCAGACCAATACCGGAACCCTGTTTTTTGGTACTATAAAAAGGTACAAACAAATTATCTGAATTATTCAATCCGCCACCTTGATCAGAAATTACAAGCTTAAAGAAAAACTCTGTTGCAATCCACTCTACCCGGATTACGCCATCGGGATTTGTTTGCAACATAGCCTCAATTGAATTTTTAATTAAATTAATCAATACTTGTTCAAACTGAACTGGATCAATACGTAATTCAATGTCATCTTCTGATTCGATAATAATCGATTGGTCTTTAAACAAAATACAAATTTTTTCGAATAACCTGAGGATTGAAACCATTTGTTTTTGTGGTTCAGGTAATTTTGCTAATTGTTTATAACTATCTACAAATTCGCTTAGTCCGTTAGCACGCTCGGTAATAATTGTTAATCCTTCTATTAAGTCTTTGCTATTTTCAGTACGATCACTCTGGCGGCTAATTAATCGATTCAAGGTCTGGCTAATTGAAGCAATTGGAGATAACGAATTATTGATTTCGTGGCTAATGACTCTAACCAGACTTTGCCAGGCCTTTCGTTCTTCGCTACGTAAAAGCGTTCTCACATCGGTAATAAAAAGTAATTTATTTTGTAGACCCGATTCGCGAAATTCTTCAACACAGATATTAAAACGCCCTTGCTGATGTCCGAATGTTAATTCAACTACTTGATGACAACCACTGGTAAAACTTTGTACAAAGGCGAGTTGTTCAAGTAACCTGGTATTAGAATCAGAATCCGTTTGATCAAGCATTAATAGTTTTTTTGCTGCAGGATTAAGAAAACTAATTTGATTCTCTTCATTCAATGCCACGATTGCCACATCGATATGGTTGATAATAGTACGTACCAGGTGCTGGCTTTCGACTGAATCCAGACGTTGCGCGCTCAAACGCTCAGCAAAACCATTAATCGATGTTATCAATTCACCCAATTCACCCGAACTCTGATCTGAGCGACTTCGTAAACTATAATCACCCTGAGTCATAGCATCTAATAAATTCCTTAAAGTTCGAAACTGATATTCCAGTTTTTGATGAATTCGAAGATTAGCATAAATAACCAATGTTCCTCCTAAAAATACTATGAGCAGGATCAGCCAGATAGAGATATCAGCATAAATCATCATCCATAGTAAAAATAACAATAGTGGTACTGATGATATAAGCGATAATCGTATCAAATGTGCTTCAAATGTCAGTCTTTTATGTTTACAGTTATTATCCATAAAGCGATTAATCTTTTGAATTTCCTAATTTACGATAAAAAGCACTTCGACTAAGCCCTAGTGATCTAGCTGTTTTTTCTGCATTTCCATCAAAATGAGTTAATCGTTTATTGATAATATCTGCTTCAATTTCATTTATTGGTTTAAGCTCATCCTCGATTTCAGATGTAATCTCTGTGCGCTCTTGCTTTTTTGATATGTTGACATTTAACCCAAGATCATGAATTTGGATGATTGAACTTTGACATAAAATATGAGCTCGTTCCATGACATGACTTAACTCGCGTACATTACCCGGCCATGGATACGATTTAAGTGCTGATACAGCGACACTATCAATCGATAAAATAGCTTGAGAATATTTTTTGGCTACTGATGCTAAAAATTCTTTCGCTAAAGGAATAATATCTTCAATTCGTTGACGCAGGGGTGGAATTTCAATTTCGATAGTATTAATTCGATATAACAAATCTTTACGAAATGTGCCTTCACTAACGGCTAATTGTAAATCTGAATTAGTTGCAGTTATCAGTCGAACATTAACAGTTTGAGTTTTGCTAGAGCCGACTTTTTCAAACTGACTTTCTTCCAATACGTGCAATAGTTTCCCCTGTTGCGAATATGGCGTGTTAGCTATTTCGTCTAGAAACAAAGAGCCTTCATCGGCCAATTCAAAGCGACCAATTCTGCTTGATTTAGCATCGGTAAATGCACCTTTTACATGTCCAAACATTTCACTTTCGAATAATGATTCAGTCACTGCTCCCATATTGACTGATATTAATGCTGAATTTTTACGAGTAGACAAATCATGTAAATAACGCGCAAACATGCTTTTACCTGTGCCATTTTCTCCTGTAAACAAAACACTAACATCACTTTTAGCAACTTTCTTTAATGTGTTCAATACTTGTTTTATAGAATCCGATTCGATAATTATATATTTACCTGGATTAACTTCTTCTCGCAGTAATTGATTTTGTTGCGTTAATTTTTGAGATTGTATTTGAAAATTAGCCAATTTAATTTGATTTTTAATAATAGTAAGAAGTCGTTCATTTTCCCATGGCTTTTGAATGAAATCATTAGCACCATTTTTTATGGTTCTGACAGCCACTTCAATTGTTCCCCATCCCGTCATCACTACTATAGGAACCAGTTCATCTAACAAACGAATATCAGTAATCAACTTTAAGCCTTCGTGACCGGAGGTTGTATCCAATGAATAGTTTAAATCCATAAGAATTAAACTAAAGTCCTGAGTACGAAGAGCTGCTAAAGCCTGCTCGGGAGAATCAACTATTACCGGCGATAGACCTTCTGATTTCAATAATAGTTTTAAGGCAGATTGAATGCCTTCATCATCATCGGCGATTAGAATGTTTTGCTTCATAATTAATCCAAAATATTTGTGTCTACACTCACTGTCATGAGTTTCCTTCATAATTCATATATGCGGGGTATAGCACAGGTTTAGTTATTATGATTCAACGTTATAATTACTTTTCCCTGCGCGTGTCCTTCTCCAAGATATTGCAGAGCCTTAGGAACCTCAATTAGCGGGTAACGCCGATCAATAACAGGAACTACTTTACCGGACTCAAAAAGCTTTATCATATAATCCAAATCTTTATTTGGTTTCAATGCCAGAATAGCAATTTTCTTACTGCCCATTTTTGAAATCAATGGGCCCAGTAACATAATTTGAAAAATTCGTGCCATTGAACCGCCAACCAAAACATAAATCCCTCCGGGACTTAAAACACGTTGGTAATCGAATACTGAATGATATGCCATAACATCAAGAATCAGATCATAAGTCTGGCCATTTCTAGTAAAATCTTCCTGGGTGTAATCAAAAACAAAGTCTGCACCAATCGAGCGCATCATTTCCAATTTTTCTGTACTGTCCACCCCTGTCACTTCTGCTCCAAATGATTTGGCAATTTGTATAGCAAATGTCCCTACACCGCCACCTGCACCATTAATTAAAATTTTTTGTCCTGCCTGAATATTTCCTTTATCGCGCAGACCCTGTAGCGCCATGGCTGCTGCTTGAGGTAAAGCTGCTACTTGCTCGAAAGTCATACTGGCTGGTTTTAAAACCAAAGCATTTTCATCAGCACAAACAAACTCGGCAAAACCGCCCCAACCACATTCGCATAGATCACCAAACACCTCATCACCCGGTTGAAACTGTTTTACGTTTTTACCAACTGCTTCTACCCGTCCTGATATATCAGACCCGAGTATTTGGTATTTTGGTTTAAAAAGTCCCCACAAGCGAATTAAAAATGGCGACCCGCGTAGAAGATCCCAGTCCCAGGAATTTACAGATGCCTCATAAACTTTTACCAAAACTTCATGATCTTCCGGAGTTGGTTTCTCTACTTCTTTTAGTTTAAGAACATCAGGTGCTCCATATTTTGTGTATACAATTGCTTTCATGAGTTACTTTTATAATTATTCATAACGCAGTGCTTCACCGGGTTCCATTTTTAATGCCCGTTTTGTTGGCAACCAGGTTGCAAGCATTACAACACTGCCGACTACACTAATCATTATTAAAATTATTATTAGTAGTACATAATTTCCTGCTCCAAAAGTTTTTGATATTGCAATTCCCATTGCACTTCCTGCTAATAACCCGGGTAATCCACCCCACAATAACTGCTTAAATCCAGTTATTAAGAATTCACGGATAATTTGTTGCTCCAGTGCACCAAATGCACGCTTAACACCGATTTCTTGAGTTCTTTGGTTTATTATGTTTGACATTACACCATAAATACCACTCGCTGCTAAAACTAATGCCGCAATGCTAAAGAGTAAAAATACCGTACTAAGAAATTTGGCAGGAGCACCAATACGATCAATTTTATCAGTATAGGTTTCAATTTGAAACGCAGGTAGTTCAGGGTCAATCGACGAAAGAGTCTGTCGTAAAAATTGAATAATCGCATAACGATCTGATTTCATTTGCATTGCAACGGTTATATGAGAACGAGGTGCTTGAGAAAATGGTCGAAATACAGAAGGAATTTTTCCTCTATCATTACCAATAATTTCACCCTGAATAGTATGCTCAACAACACCAACAATCGTTAACCAATCTGGTTGTTCTCCATCTCGTTCAATTATTCGTATTCGTTTTCCAATCGGTGATTCATTTGCTATATATCGCGAAACAAAACTATCGGTGACAATAACTGATTTTTTTTCCAATCCATCGTCATCACTATTAAAGTAACGTCCCGACATTAGTTCTATTCCAAGCTTTGCCAATGACCCCGTTGACACGGAAATATAATTTGCTCTGGGATTACTATTTTCTTTGACTTCCGTGTTTTCATTTCCTTCTAATACCATCAAAGGAGTAGAGGAAGCAACACCTGGTAATGCAGAAGAAATCATGACATCACCAATACCAACATTATTTTCCAGACGCGATTGCAGTGTTTTTGCAAAATGTGTTTTATTAACAGGAGAATCATAACTTAAATCTGGTAAAACAATTTCCGCCGTTAAAATATTTTCAGTGTCCGCACCATAATCGGCATGAGTAATAATATAGCTTCCTACTACAATTACCCCAGCAGTAATCAACACAGTCACCGATAAAAATATTTCACTGATAACTAACAGACGATTAAGGCTTCCAGCTTTTTTACCTAATGCACCTCGAGTACCATCACGTAGTACTGCATTAAAATCGGCTCCGGAATTCCTCCATGCGGGTAATAAACCTGTGATTATAATAGTTCCCAGGACAAAATAGAAAAATATTTTTATGGTGTAACTATCAATACCAAATTTCCACCAGAAGGGAGGTCGATCATAACTGAAAGTTGTTACAATTACTTCCATTGTTTCCAGCCCCCATGCCGTGAGCAATAACCCGATAATGCCACCAATGCTACATATAATGATACTTTCCCATAACATCTGACCGATCAAACGTGAACGTTGCGCACCTAATGCCACTCGTATGGCAGTTTCTTTAGAGCGTTCGATAGCACGTGACAATAATAAATTACCCACATTAATAGCAGCTAGAATTAATATAAAAATGGCTACGACATACAATAAATAAATTATATTAGTATCTTCTTTGATTCCAATTGAGTCATGAAGTGTGAGAACATAGGCGCTTTTATCATTATTGGTTACAGGATATTTTTCTTCGATGCGCTGCATAATAACCAACAATTGATGATTAATATCCTGTTTTGAAACACCATTATTTAAGTGTGCTATTCCAAAGTAATCTCTGGCATTACCACGTGTTAACTTAGTCGCATCTTCACGCATTGGTATCCACATTTCTGCGTTATTTGGAAAAGAATAACCTGATGGCATAACGCCAATAATGCGATGACTTTCACCATTAATACGTAGTTTTTGGTTTATTATATCTGGAACACCAGAAAACTGGTTCTGCCACATGTCATAACCAATAACCACAACATATTCTGCATACATCTGATTTTCTGTACTGGTGAATTCTCGTCCCAAAATCGGTTTGGTACGTGTTAACTGAAAAATATTTGGCTCTGTATATGTTGCATTGTATCGTTTGGCACCATTTCGACCTGAAACATTGACATTGCTATTTGTATATGCACCAAATTCTGATAACCCCTTAATAGTAGTTCTGATCTCGTAATAATCATGCAGATTTAATTCACCACCATAATCAAGAAAACCTTTTTGAAAAGAGTTTAATACAACTAAAGATTCACCATCTTTAAATGGTAATGTTTTGAACGCCATGGTATTAAGGAATGAGAACAAAAAAAGACTTAATCCAATACCTGTCGCCATCACGAGTATCGTTAAAATAGTAAAGCCGGAGTTGTTACACAATAACCTGATGGCGTATTTTAAATCGCCTAAAGCTATCATACTAGTAATTCCTCGTCCTTGAACGTTGAAGTTTTGTTAGTAAAAATTGTTTTATCAGCAACAACACGCCCATCTAACACATCGATATTACGGTCGGCTCTTAATGCCGAACGATGGTCGTGTGTTACCATACAAATAGTTGCGCCTTCAGCGTGTAATTTATCCAACAATCCCATAACCGCTTCAGCATTTTTTGTATCCAGATTTCCAGTGGGTTCATCTGCCAATAAAATTGAAGGTTGGCCAACAATTGCACGAGCCACTGCCACGCGTTGTTGTTGGCCACCAGACAACTGTGATGGAAAATGATTTGCTCGGTGCGCCATGTTCACTTTTTTAAGTGCTTCCTTAACTCTCTCCATGCGTTGATTTTTAGTGAGATCAGAGCGATATGTCAGTGGTAACTCTACATTTTCTTCCACATCTAAATCACTGATCAAATTGAAAGACTGAAAAATAAAACCAATTTCCTTATTTCGAATTCTGGCACGTTCGGCTTTAGAAATATTTGTTACATCGTGTCCAGCTAATGTATATTGTCCTTCAGTGCTGGTATCTAATAAACCAAGCAAAGATAACAACGTTGATTTGCCACATCCAGATGGCCCTGAAATTGAAATGTATTCACCTTTATTGATAGTTAATGTGATATTACTCAAGGCATGCGTTTCAATTTCTTCGGTATAAAATATTTTTTTAATCTTTTCTAATTTAATTAAAATATCGTCCATGTTATGACCTATTTATATAAGTAATTCCTGTTAACCAATATTGTTATTTAATATAGTATTATATCGAATTCTTCTTATGAAAACCCCCTTATATTTTATAATATATTCAAGCATGTAATTTAGTTTTTAGCTTTATGGGTGCTTTCATTTTATTTGTACTCGAATTTCCAGTTGACTTACCTGCAATTTCTCGAGTAAAAAAAGCACGTTGTTGTTCAGCAATTAAAATATATTTATTTTTATCGTTAATAAAAGAACTATTGCATAATGCATGAATCTCCACTTTTTTGATAGAAAATGTTTTTTTAATGTTTTCTAATTTAACTAAAACGTCGTTCATTTTTCCTCCATGATAATTGAATAGTTTTATATAACGTTACTTAATACAGAATTCTTTATAAGTTTTAAAACAGATTAATTTTTACAACTCTATTTCTACACCAAAGAACGGGAAGAAACTCATACCTACTTCTTCTTTCGGGTTAGCAATTTTTTCGTATTCATAACCATAATCATACTTGATAATATTTTCTCTAAACGTAACATTTTGTAAATCAAAATAAAATTTTAATGTTGACTCTTTAAATAACACTGTTTTACCAATGCGTAAATCCATCTTGAAATAAGTAGGCGTACGAGCACTATTGAGATCTGCATACTCTGCTACCCATCTTGATGTTGGATCAGCGGCGATTTCCCGATGTCGTCCTGTAACAGGAGTGTAAAGTGATCCAGAACGTACTTGAGCTTTTATACTCCAGTCCCATCGGTTCCATGACCCACTAAACGGTTGACCCCAAACAGCCGTTACCGAAAAGGGTAAATCACCCGAAAAAAGCGTTGTTTCACCGGTTCGTAAATCAGTACGTTCGGATCTTGCTAATGAAAACGCAAGCCAACCCAAACGTCGTACTCCGGCTTTTCGTTTTAAAAATATATCAATTCCATATGCCCTACCTTCACCTTCATTCGAAAAATTATCGGGAGGATCATTTTCATCAATGCTCACTACTAAATTTGTCATCGGTTTATCGTATATTTCTGTTTTAACGCTATAAAGGCTATTAAAATTATAGTGAAAGCCGAGAATACGGTGTTCCGATTTAGTAATTTCTAAATTTGGATTACCATAACCTTCAACCAATTGTCCAACAATTGGCGATTGCACATATTTTCCCCAGGTAGCCGTCAATAATGCAGCTTTGTTTAGCTGATATTCAACAGTCACTCGTGGTGAAATTTCCTGTGCCACATATCCATCTCTTATTCGAATATCGCTATAACGCAAACCTGCGATGGTGGTCCACGACTTTGACCAGCGTTTTCGATGTTTTATATAAGGTGCAATAGTATTAGAGTAGACTTCTTTTTTAATTCGATATTTAGTTAAATCTGTAAAATTAAAGTTTGGATCTCGTTCAGTAGGAAAACGTGAAAGATATAAATTAATTGGTATTTGGCTAAAATCCATTGAAACACCATAGGTTAATTTATTGTTTTTATTAATTCGCCACAACATTTCGGGTTGCCAAAACAAGCTATTAGTTTCTGTTGTCATATAAAAGGATTCACCCGAGACACTGTCTTTTCCGAAATTAAAATTGTCTTCAGCCTGGGATATTGCTAGTGGCATTACAAAGTCAGTATTTTTAGTCCAGGGTTTAACCAGAGTAATACCCGCAGTTTGATATTTTTGACTAAGTCGTGCCTCCCCTCCAATGTCTGGGTCAGCCTTTGCACTGCCAATTAATTCAAATGCGAGTTTGTCTGATGCCGCAAAGTAATAACCCTCAAGATAACCTTGTTTCAGTTTGTGGCGATATAAAAGTTGAGCGTCATAATAACTTGGTATTGTCGTAACTTGATCTGCATCGGGATCATCATCTCCAAATTTATCATTAAAGTCGGCTGGTGATAAAATCAAATCAATATAACTTCGTCGAAAAGCCACAAAATAACTGTCTTCACTGTATTTACCAACAGGACCTTCGGCTAACACCGATGTGGATATCGTCGAAATATCAAATTTGAAATGTTGTCGATCTGTCCTTGGAGCACGTAATTTTACATCGATAACGCCACCCAACTTATCGCCATATTCGACTGGAAAGCCACCTAAAAATATATTTATATCATCAATCAAAAATGGATTTAATGTAGAATGAAAACCACCGAAATGATAAAGGTAACCTAAAGGTGCTCGATTAACCCAAACACTATTATCTTTTGAATCACTTCCGCGCATATATACCTCAGATGAACCCTCATCTACTGTTATAATCCCGGGTAATGCCGTAATAGTCTTTAATGGATCACCTGAGCTACCCGGTGCCAGAATTAATTCTTCGGTAGTTAAACTGATTTTAGATACTTTTTCCTGAATTCGTGCTTCATTTACTTCCAGTCCTTCACCTTCAACTACCTCAGGATAAATATAAAATAATAAACCTGAATTTGATTTGTTATAAATTCTATTTAAATCGTCAAAACCACTCGCCACTATTTTTATAGTATCGTTATATTCAAGATCGGGAATCTTCGCAATACCATTTTTATCAGTAGTTATTACAAATTTTTCATTATTAATAATGACATAGGCTCCATCAACCGCAACACCAGTACCACGTTCTTTTACAGTAATAATAAAATCTGTAGCTAAGACACTATTTAAAAAAATAAAACTATCAAATAAAACAATTAAACAAAATTTTAAAAAACTAATTTTTATTCTCATTTACTAATCCATGTATGTATCTGAATCGAAATTTCCTCATTCCAAAATATGCTTCGATCAAATTGACTTTTATGAATATCCTATTATCACTAATAGCATTTTCTATGCCATGTTTTAAGTGACTGTTTTTTAAAGAGAAGAAATATATTGTTTATCTCTATTCCCTGAAATGGGAAAATGCTAACGCGTAAAATCCCGATATTGAGATTTCATTAAATATGAATATTTTTTATTAATAAATACTATTTTAACGAGACAACCATTTATCCTGGCAATTTCTTTAGCCAGAAAAATCCCATCTGTTTTTTCAAAAAAATAAGTTTTAGCTTAGCCATGTCGTTCCTTAGGAAGAC
>JBGMQW010000031.1:0-22068 GCA_048060815.1 Thiohalomonadales bacterium
TCGGGGTCAATAAATTTAATAATATATTTTATTACAGTTATTAAATTTTAATTTTTTAGCCACCAAAACGCCAAGAAAAACATTAATTCATAAGATTAGTTTTAAGGAAATGTATATTCTGTCAAAGCTCTAACTCCCTCTCCCTCTGGGAGAGGGCTGGGGTGAGGGCTCTATATATTACATCCATACCAACACACTGCTCAATCACATCGGCAAGGCGATTAATACTATCCTCACACTTAACTTGATAATTTGACTCAACAGCTTCATCCAACCCGGCCCATTTAAGTATCGCAGTTAGCGCTGATTCTGAATCAAATAAACCATGTAAATAAGTACCTAATATAATCCCGTCAGGTGTGAGAACACCATCGTTCGAATCATTAAAAACTACTGCAGGATTATTTAAAGCAGTTCCATATGTAATACCACAATGTATTTCATAACCACTAACATTGGTTTTACTAATGACCAGTTTTCCCGTGCGATTTTTTAATGTTTTATTTTTTTGTAGTTCGGTAACCATCTCGAGAAATTCCAAACCAGTACTAGTTCCTGCATTACTTTCAATACCATCTGGATCGCGTATTTCAGAACCCAGCATTTGAAAGCCACCACAAATTCCAATTAACTTTCCACCATAACGACAGTGTTTTTGCAATGCTGATTTCCAACCATGTGTAATTAACCAATCAAGATCACTTCGAACACTTTTGCTACCAGGAATAATTATTAGATCTGCAGCTGGAATTTTCTCTTGTTCTGAGATAAATTGTAAATCAACTTGCGGATGTAGCCGTAAAGCATCAAAATCAGTGTGATTACTCATTTTAGGTAGTTTGGGTACAATAATTCTTAAAAAAGTAGTCGATTCAGCTTGTGTTGAATTTTGTATGTTAAGAGAGTCTTCTGCCTCTAAATGCAAATTTTTCAAATAAGGAAGAACACCTAAAACTGGTTTTTGACACTTCTGTTCCAACCAATCAACACCTGGTTGTAATATATTTAGATCTCCTCGGAAGCGATTAATGACTAAACCCAATATACGATTTCTTTCTGATTCCGACAATATTTTCAACGTACCGAGCAAGTGAGCAAAAACACCACCACGTTCAATATCTGCAATTAGTATAACAGGACAGTTTATAGCTTCAGCAAAACCCATATTTGCAATATCATTTTCCCGAAGATTAATTTCTGCGGGCGAGCCGGCACCTTCAATTATAATAATATCGTATTTTTTGCAAAGACGATGATATGAATCCAATACCGCATTTAGTAAAATTGGTTTATACGAATGGTAACTTTTTGCATCCATGTTACCAATAGCATGCCCCTGGACTATCACTTGAGAACCGGTATCGCTATTAGGTTTAAGTAATACTGGATTCATATCTATAATAGAAGGGATACCACAGGCCTTAGCTTGTAGTGCTTGGGCTCGACCAATTTCACCTCCATCTTGAGTTACTGCACTGTTTAAAGCCATATTTTGTGGTTTAAAAGGTGCAACAGAATATCCCTGACGTGTGAGTAAGCGACACAACCCGGTAACAAAAGCAGTCTTACCTGCATCAGAAGTTGTTCCTTGAATCATTAATGCTGTTGCGGTCATGATGTTATTTTATACAAATATGTAAAGCTTGTTCTAATTTTTCCCATTGAGACTCGTCTTTCGGGATACCAAAACGTAGGCTATCAGGATCACTAAATAATCGGGTTAAAATCCCTTGTTGATTTAATCGGTGGTAAATTTCTTCTGCATGTGAAGTTCGAACCCATTGGAATAAATCTGTTCCACCACATGGTATAAGTTGATATTGGGTTAATAAAAATTTTAATCGAATGCTGTTTTTCCGTAACATAGATCGAGTTTTATTTTGCCAGTTGTTATCAGATAATGCTTTACAAGCAATCCATCTACTGGGCCCCGATATTGGCCAGGGCCCTTGTATTTCTGAAATTTTATCCAGAATAATTTTATTAGAAAAAATAAATCCCAATCTTATACCAGCTAATCCAAAGAACTTGCCTATAGAACGTAATATAACAAGATTAGGTAACAGGGTTGAACTTAGTAATGAGTTGGTGTTATCTGTATCCATAAATGCTTCATCAATAATTAAATAAGCATGTCTCTTAATTAATATTTTATGCCATTGTAGTAGTTGTTGTTTACTAAAACAGAGTCCACTAGGGTTGTTTGGGTTAATAATAATCAGAGCATCGAGTAAATGAATTTTGTTATTAATTTCCCTGATTAAAGCCAGATTGCTATCAAGAGTATTAGATGGCTTGTGTTGAAAATTAATAATTGTATGATTTTGTTTTATCCAATGTTTAGCATGTTCGTAATAACCAGGTTGTATTAAACCGACGGTTTTTTTTGAAAAAAAAGTTGGAATCATTTGTATAGCTACTTGAGAACCAGCCACGGCAATAAGTGAATCACATTGGTAGTATCGAGCTGCTATTTTATTTAATTCATCATTATTTTCGGGTAATCTGTTCCATACTGATTTTGGAATATCAGGAACAGGATAACCATTTTGATTAATGCCAGTTGAAAGGTCTATCCAGTCTGATAATGGAATATTATATTTTTTTGCTATTTCAATTAATCGACCACCATGACTATGCTCGTTATAATGTTCAGAAAGTATTCCAGGTTTGATTTTTTCTTTAATACTTAAAATATTATGCATATTAAATATAGTCAAAATGTGAAAGAATAAAAATCACCATCACCCATAAGACCAGAGTGCGCTGTACTAGATTGATAGCGCGTTTTATATCTTTAAATTCTGGTGAATCACCTTTACCTAATATTATACGTTGGGATTCAACCCCCTGGTATTGGGCTGAACCACCAAGTTTCAGAGCCAAAGCTCCAGCCCCAGTTGACATTACGATACCAGCATTAAGACTTTTCCATTGATAGGCCTGTTTTAACCAACAACTCATTGCAGTGAAAAATTTACCAGTAATAGCATAACAAATAGCAGTTAGATGGGCTGGAATAAAATTTAAAACATCATCCAGTCGGGCTGCAGCCCAACCAAAATGTAAATAACGAGTAGATTTATAACCCCACATAGCATCAAGTGTATTAACTAATCGATAAATAACCACCCCCGGAACACCGCCAACGATAAACCAGAATAATGGAGCAAAAATTGCGTCATTGCCATTTTCTAAAATGGATTCAATAGTGGCTTTTGATAAATCAGACTGATTAAGATGACTGGTATCTCTACTGACAATCCAGCTTGTTTTAGTACGTGCTGTTGCAATGTCAGAAGCTTGTAAAGCTTTTAAAACCCACAATCCATGCAGTCTCAGGCTATTACTGCCAAGGGAATAAAATAGAATTAGAATCTCAACTATATGTAACGATTGATTAGTAAATGAGGTATTTATATAAGTCAAAAGAACAGTAATTGGTGATATTAATATAATTACTGAAATCAACCCTAAAACTCGATCTTTTATAATTAATTTAGTGGTCGATGATGATTGAGAGTTTGCTTTTTTTTCAAGCCAGTTTGCCATAATACCAAAACCGGATATTGGATGAAAATGCCGAGGGTCACCCAGCATAAAGTCGACTGTTAATGCTGCTAGAATAACAAAAGCAATACTCATATGATAACATCCATGTCGTTGTATTTTTCACCCCAATAGTTCTCAAAAACCACCGAGTTTAAATCCTTTGATTTACGCCAACCTTCTAATTGCAACATGGGTTCAGGATAAAATTCCTTGACAGCCCCTAAACACAATATCGCAATTGGTTTAGAGTTGTTGGGGCAGAGTAATAATTTAGACAGTTTAACTGGATCAAAAAAAGATACCCAACCCATACCGATGTTTTCTGCACGTGAAGCTAACCACATATTCTGGATAGCGCAAGCTGATGAACACAATGCCATTTCTTCCGGTAATGTTCTCCGACCAAGAATAGTGCCATCATCCGGTGCTTGAATTACAGTAATAAGTTCAGCGCAATCCTTTATTCCTTCAACTTTTAGTTTAAGAAATTCTTGTTTGTTATCACCAAATAGTTTTGAAGTATTTTGTCGCTCTTCTTCAACCAGTTCAATAATTTTATTTCGAATAGATAAATCCGTTACGCGAATGAAGCGCCATGGTTGCATTAAACCAACTGATGGAGAACTGTGAGCAGCAAGTAAGATACGTTGTAACACATTCTTTTCTATCTTACTATCAGGAATAAAGTGCCTCATATCCCGTCGTGCACGAATCACTTTATATACTGTATCACGTTCACTTTCAGTAAAAAAAATATTTTTTGATTTTGACATAATAAATATTTCGTAATATCTAAATACAGCCAGGACCTCGATGGTAAATTAATTCTTCTACCGGAATACCACCTACTAAATGTTCATTTATAATTCGATCAAGATTTTTATCGGTTACATTGTAGTACCAGATTCCGTCAGGTTGTACACACATAATCGGGCCGGATTTACACGTAGCAAAACAGGTAGTTCGAGATCGTTTTACACGTAACTCACCTTTGGCTATACCGGCTGCTTCAAATCTATCACCCAAACTATCAAATAAATCTTGAGCTTCTTCATCTTCGGTACAACGTGGACCAACACAAACCAATAAATGACGTTTATAGTCCATCATTTTTGGTTTTTCTAATTGTATTTCTTTTATAGCTTCATTCATGTGGTATTTCCTGTATAAATTTAAATTATGCTACTTTTGGTGATTCATTAATATTTTCTTCACTACAAGTAAATATTTGCCATGTTTTATTATATTCAGATTCTGCATTTTCATTAAAGTTACCCTCGGTTCTGACCAGGGAAAGATTAAATACAGAGTTACCGTGTTCATTTAAAAAGTAAATACCACGCATGGAGTTTTCTTTTCGAATAAAACATGCTTGTGAAACTTTGCTCCAATCTATGTGTAAATGAAAATTCTGATTTTCAATATTTAACCAATTATTTTTTCTTACAAAATCATCGCCATTCATTAATAATTCACTTACAGCACCAGCATCACTACGAACAACAGCACGTAACGAGCCCCATTTTTTTGATGCAGTTATTAAATTATTCAAATGTTTATCAACTAAAAGTCGAGCTTCAAAGCCAGCTGAATGGTCATCTGAATTTCCTTCAGCTATTGCCGACAAAATTTCACCTACCGGGCAATTGAAATGTATGGATAAGGATTTTAATGAGGTATTCTTATTATTACGTATATATTGGCGCACACAACTTTTCCAACCGAGTAAACCCATGCTAAGAGATATCCCGGCTTTTTCCCCTTCTTTAATTGAACCGGTAATACTTGCATATTTATTAGCATAACCACGTGGTGTTATCATTAAGCCATGTTCCATATAGGTGCTACTATTACCAATTAATACGGTAGTTAACATACCAATCTTGCATTCCGACATTGAATCTAATGTTACCATCTGAATGTTTTGGGCTTCACGATAGGCGGATTTTACAATAGCAACGGGTGTGTTAGGATCACGGTAGTTTAGTAAAATTCGTTGTGCCTGGACAATTTGCTGCTTACGGCGACCACTTTTCGGATTATATAAGGCAACTACAAAATCACTTTTTGCAGCAGCTTCAATTCGTCCTGCAATAGTAGGCCATGGCGTTAATAAATCGGATAATGATATTGAACAAAAATCATGTGTTAGTGGCGCACCAACCAATGATGCGCATGCAGACAAGGCGGTACTACCTGGTATAATTTCGACTTTTATATCACTGTCCGGAGTCCATCCAGATTGTAATAATACTTCATAGGTCGGACCGGCCATACCATAAACACCAATGTCGCCAGAAGAAATTAATGATACAATTTTTCCTTGTTTAGCACTTTCATATGCTTCAATACAGCGATCAATTTCTTCTGTCATGCCTTTTTTAATGATTTCTTTTCCATCGAGCAAATCTTTTACCAATTTGATATATGTCGTGTATCCAATTACGACATCAGATTGTTTAATGGCATCTTTTGCTTTATAAGTCATGTTTTGTTCATCACCGGGACCAAAACCGACTAAAAATATTTTACCTGTACTCATTTTTTTACCCTGATTTTAAATTATTAGTTGTTACTGATTCTTACAATAGACACAGTGGCATTCTTATTGTCGTCGCCTTTGTATTTATATTTTTCCAATATCAAATCCTCAATTCCGGTATTCGCGGCTAACATTGCTGCAGCTTCAGCTACTGCCGGAGTACCCATGTATTTCATTACAATTTCAGATGGGTTTGGTACTTTTATTTTAGCTAGTTGAGCGGCTGTAAAAAAAGTTAATGGCCAATCATGCAGTTTTGATAATTCTAATATACCAGTTTCATCATTTTTTTTATCTATAGTTGCCAGTGAATCAACATTCTTATGTTCTATTCTGATTTGTGCTAGTGCATTATTTATAGCGGTATTTAAAGTATTAACTGATGTTCCTCGATCACAACCCAACCCTAATATATATTTAGACATGGTCTTTAATCAGATGGAGGACGATATACAACAAGTCGTTCGTCTAAATCTTGCCAGATTGAATCTTCAATTTTACGTTGTGTAACCCATAAAATAGCTTTGTGTTTACTTAAATCAACATCTTCAAATTTGTCATAAAGAGTTATGTTTTTTGGTAGTGGCGTAAGACGTGTCCACCAATTGCTATCCCCCGATTCCTGAATAAAAGCAATGGGTTCTTCATTGACAACATGGGCTGAAACACGAGTTATATTAATTTTGGGTGCTTCTACAGTCCAGCCTAATTCGCGACCTAAAATATCAACAGGAATTGTTTTACCGACATCAGATGCGGTTGTAACAACGGGCGTGGCATTAAGCATTTTGGCTATTTTAATAGCATATTCATTTGCACCACCAACATGACCGGATAATACCGGTATTACAAATTCAGCACTATCATCAACTATCAAAATACCAGGATCAACATCTTTTGATTTAAGATAAGGTGATATCAAACGAATTACAGCGCCAATGGATATAAAAAAAACAATTTGGTCATACTTATTAAATAAAAATTCAATTTGAACTTTTAAAGCGCCTGAATAAGCCAGCTTATGATTTTCCAGCGAAGTAATTCTGTCTGAAAATTTTTCTGATACCATAACAAAAGCATCGGGCATTTTATCTGCCAAATTTAGCATTTGTGTGACACCATGTTTGGTTATTGCAACAAGAGCTACCTTTATTTCAGGTTTATTTTTTGTCATGCTATTTCCTTAATAGATTCTGTTATAGATGTATTATTTTTTACTTTTTTCCGACAACCCCGAATAAGTTCACCGCGTGTTCGATTCTGATTTTTAACCAATATTAAAGATAAATAATTTACTTTCTGTCCACGTAAACTGGATATCTCGCTAACAATTCGTTCTTCAGGAGCACCAGCTTTTTCGATAAATGAACTGTGTTCGAGCAAATTATGTTTGGTTAGTAGCTCGATAATATCATCGAGTAGGGGTTTGACTTTAATTAATACCAGACTATCAAAATCTAACAATAATTTTTCAATGACCGGTATGCCGTATGCAGCAGGAATAATAGCAATGGTATCATCAACGTCAGCAAGTGGGGTGTTTAGTTTTGCGGCAGCTGCATGAAATGATGACACGCCTGGAATGGTTTTTATTTCTGCAGTTTCATCTAAAGAAATTACTGTTCGAGCTAAATGGCCAAACGTAGAATAAGTTGAGGAATCACCTTCCACTAGAAATAATACATCTTCACCTGAATTTAGAATTTTTATAACAGTGTGAGCTGCACGTAACCAATATTTTGAAAGAATATCTATATCATGAGTCATAGGAAAAATAAGTGGTTGACGTTTAGTTGCAAGCGGTAAGCCACTGCGTGTCACGATATCTAAAGCATAACTTGTACTTTTTTGATTTCGTATTGGATATGTCCAGGTGTTATTTTGTTGAAGTAATTGCCAGGCACGTCGTGTGATTAAATCAGGATCACCAGGTCCTAAAGATAGACCATATAAACAGCCTTTAGTTTTGTTCATTTTCATCTACCTGTTTTTGGGCTGTCACAATCCAAACTGGATTTTCCGCCTGAAGTCGATTCATGTGTAATATAGGTTTGCTTCGTGCTGCTGATAATTGTGTAACATCCCATGTTATATTAAAAGATTTTAAAGACTCAACAGCAGTTGCCATATTTTCAATGGTGACAAAATTCATCACTAAACAGGCGTTGGATAACATTCGTGAAATACATATGGAAATAAGTTCAGCTAATTCTCCACCTGAACCACCAATAAATATAGCATCCGGGTCAGGCCATAACTCGAGTAATGCAGGTGCTTTTGCATTTACTAAAGTATAATTTGTTGCTCGCATAGCTTTTTTGTTTTGACTGGCAATATTAAAATCTTCAGTATTCTTCTCAATGGCGTAGACATGCCCGTTTGGGCATAATCGCGATGCTTCAAGCCCAACAGAACCGGAACCAGCACCGATATCCCATACTATACTGTTTTGATGTAATTGCATTCTTGCTAATGAAACCACACGTACTTCACGTTTTGTAATTAACCCCTTATTGGGTTTACGCTGCTTGTATAAATGATCAGCACATCCCAAAATGACACTATTAGTTTTTTTATTAATTCGTTGTAATATAACTATATTTAGATTAGCAAAGGACTTTTTTGTCGCAGTATTGATATCTATTGCCTCAATAATATTCTCGTCAGGACGTAAAATATTTTCAACAACAGTCAATGTGAAATCAGACTCAAATCCTTCAGTCTTGAGCATTCGTGCTATTCTGTCTGGAGAGTTTTCGGGACTGGTAAAAACAGCCAGTTTATCATGTTGATGTAATTGTTGTAGTAAAAAATAAAGGCTGTGTTGAGAATCAGATCCTGTTTGCCATTCGCCGGTGTCTTTATTATGAGCAGAACAAATTTTCAAGTCTTGCCAGGCCAGACCAATACGGGCGCAAGCATGTTGAATTGTTGATACATTAGGATGAATTTCACAGGTAGCAAAATCAATTTTTTCTTTAATATACTTTGCTATGCCATGACATAATGGGTCACCTGTTGCTAATACTACAACGTGCTGATTATTTTGTTGAGCTGTTTTTATCCAAAAAGGAATTTTCGTAATGTTTCCGGTGAGATCAAGTTGAGATGATGCACTTGAATAGTAGGACTTAAATAGTTCAAGTGTGCGAGTACCTCCAATAATGACATCAGCTTGTTTTATATAATATAAACTTTGTGCCGATATGGATTTAATTCCATCATCTAAAACACCGATGATACGACAAGTAATTTTTATTGCCCGAGTTTTTTTTGTATGCGACTGATCTTCCAGGGATTGATTTGAAGAAATAGTATTGATAATTGCTTCAGTCATTATTTAGTTCCTTCAGTATTACCAGATACCTGAGCCAGCTTATTACCGTCAAAATCACAAACCATCACAGTAAGCTTAAATTGATGTTGGTAGCGTTTACTCAAGGTTTCAATTACTTTTTTAGCGAGTGCATCATAAAATTCATTAAGTAAACCAATTTCTTCCATGCGTTCGCTGGCGTAACGAGCCATTTCTGAAGCTGCGATATCCTTACATACATCTTTTGGTGCTCCAATACTGTCGGCAAGATCGGCTAGTAGTTGTGTATTAACTTTATTTCGACCTGCATGGGTAATTGTTTCACCTTGAGCCATCTTGGTTAGTTTACCAACCATGCCACCAATGATGGCATGTTTAATATTTTGACTAACAATGGTATCAAGTGCATAACGCAAAAAATCCCCCATTTGTACAAAACAGGCATCATCCAGATCAGGCATTTCACGCATTACAAATTTTTCTGTTCGACCTCCGGTAGTTAAAACCACAGTATCTTGTCCCTGATTGGCTGCAACTTCAATTCCTTGTATTACACTGGCACGAAAGGCAGAAGTTGAATAGGGGTGTACTATACCGGTAGTTCCTAAAATAGAAATGCCATCGATGATACCAAGGCGATAATTTAAAGTTTTTTTGGACATTTCAATACCGCCAGGTACAGATATCGTTATATCGAGGCCATTAGTTTTAAGTGCATCTGCAGCGACCAATCGAACATTTTGTTCTATATTTTTTCTTGGTATTGGATTAATGGCAGGGCCACCTACTTCTAAACCTAAACCTTTCATTGTAATAGTTCCAACACCTGTTCCACCTTTTAAACTAACATTGTTTATAAAATTTGTATCTTTGTTAAAACAAACATCGGCAGTTAACGGTGCTTTATCAGTGCAATCGGGATCATCGCCAGCATCTTTAATCACTACTGCATGTGCAGTCTGATCGTCACAAAAACCATCTGATACAGCGAAATTCACTTTTTCCCCATTGGGTAATATACACTCTACTGTATGTGGCACTTTTCCTGTAAGCAAACCAAGTGTGGCAGCACGTGCAGCTGCTGCTGAACATGCACCTGTGGTATAACCCTTTCGAGTGCCTTTTTCTTTTTTCTTTTTTGGTTCCATTTCTTTTTCAAGTAGAAATTAATTTATAACCTGAATATTCCGTTATCAAAAATTTATTGTTCAATTTTTCTGAGCTGTTTCAGCAATAGCAAGCATTGCATGTATTGCTGCTACAACTAATGTTGATCCACCTTTACGACCTTTGGTAATTATCCACGGTATATTGTTTAATGTGCGGGTAACTTCTTTTGATTCAGCAGCTGAGACAAAACCAACTGGCATTCCTATAATAAGTGCAGGAGTTATTTCATTGTTTTTAATCATGTCTGTTATTTTAAGCAATGCAGTTGGTGCATTACCAACAGCTACAATACAGTTATTTAACAAATTTAATTTTTGTGCTTTATTCATTGCTTGTACCGCACGCGTAGTATTTAATGCTTTTGCTTGTGTTATAACATCATCATCAGAAATAAAGTGAAAAGTTTTTACCCCAAAGTGCTTTAATCGAGGTTTTGATAAACCAACACATATCATTTCAACATCGGCAATAATATTTGCACAATTATTAATAGCATTTATTCCAGCAGTTACAGCGTCGGGATGAAATTTTACTAAACCGTTAAACTCAAAGTCTGCAGTTGCATGAATCATACGTCTAACAATCTGCCATTGATCATGCTGGTATGAGTGAGTTCCTGTTTCCTGGTCAACAATTGAAAATGAGTCGTGCTCAATTTTTTGGCCAGCTGGGGTTAATTGTTCGGTTATAACATTACTCATGCTGTTACTCCAGTATGTAATTCTTGTTTGTCATCTTTTTGGTGTATGTGTTGCTGGCTATGATCATGATGCTCATGATTATGTTTATGACCTTCACTTTCAGCAAGTTCACGATAGTGACACCCATCACACTCTAACATGATGTTTTCACCTGAATATGAATCATCTTCACCAATAGCTTGTTTAACTCTGGCGCTTAATAATTCATAAATTTCATTTTCAAAACCAAAATAGTTACTCAATGCAAAGCTAATGACAGGATGCTGTTGCTGTAATCGGGATGTTTGACGTTTAATACGTTCCATTAAAGTTCCAGTGAACAAATAATAGGGCAGTATTACAATTTGAGTTTTACCAATTAATTTTTGTCGTTGTACCACGGTTTCGAGTCGCGGGTAGGTTATTCCGGTAAAAGCAATATCAACAGCATCATGCTCGGTTTTCTCAAATAACCAGCGCGCCATTTTTGCGAGTTCACCATTGGCAAATTGATCCGATGAACCACGTCCAAGAATAATAACGCCGGTAGAGTGAGGATCGGGCATTTCAATGCTTGCTAATGCTTTTGTTAAATTACGCTTTAATATAGCGAGAATTGGTTCAGCAGCGCCAATATGTCTGGCATAAACAAAATTTATTTGAGAATGTCGCTCACGCGCTTTATTTATATGAAAAGGAATTTCCATTTTGACATGACCAGCAGCATTTAATATTAATGGCAGGATAATAACTTTATTACTTTTATTTGTTGTGGCAATATCTGCAGCAATGTCCAGACCATCATCGAGTAGAATGTCAGCAAATTCGATATAGCAGGTAGTAATATCCCACTCAGAATTTCGGGCTTGCCATTCTTTTGAAAATTTTTCAATTTCAATGTTGCCATTTTTATCACGTGAACCGTGGCCAACTAATAATACTGTAGTTTTCATTATGTATTTCCTAAATTTTTTCTGCTTTTCGAAATCGATGACTGAATGTTTTGTCATAGAGTTTAGATTTTTTTAATTCTTTCCAGTTTCGAGCACCTAATGTTGGACTAATAATTATCATTGCCTGACTTGTAACTTTTTCAGAAATACATTTGTCACGAATGTTTTTTAATGTGCCACGAATAATTTTTTCTTGTTCGGGCCAGCTGGCTTTTTGAACAACCATTATTGGTGAGTCTTCATCCCAGCCGGCTGAGAGACAATCCTGTTGTACTTTTTTGAGTAATGTAATTGATAGAAATAAACATAATGTACAGTGATGGGTTGCAAGTTCCACAAGGGATTCGCCCTCGGGCATTGGTGTTCGACCTGCAACACGAGTTAATATAACAGTCTGTGTTATTTCAGGTAAAGTTAAGGTTTCAATACCCGCAGCAGCCGATGCCAATGCTGACGACACTCCTGGTACAACTTCAATTTCTATTTTTAATGCATCCAAAGGTTGTACCATTTCAATTAATGCACCGTAAAGCCCCGGATCACCTGTTTGTAATCGAATCACAGTTTTATATTTTGCAGCATGTGAAATTAACCAATCAGTAATTTCTTCTAAGGCCATTCCTTTTGAATCACTAATAATACAATCCTTACTAGCCCAGCGCATAGTTGCTTCTGATACCAGGGATCCGGCAAAAAGAATTGCATCTGCTTGTTCAATTAAATCACGGCCCTTGACTGTAATTAATTCTGGATCCCCCGGGCCGGCACCGACAAACCAGACTTTACCGTAATTAATTTCTGAATCGACTGTTTTTAAATTCATGGTGTAAACAATCTCGCGCAGGCTATTGGATTCGATGGAAAATACATGTGCAGGTAAGTCGCATGCAGTCGTTGGTTTCGATAGACTGCTTCACCTCGACCTTTTTTTCGAGTACTGTTGGTTATGGTAATGGGTAACATGTCGGTTTCCATTTTTGAATGGTGAAATGTGTGTCCACGAATTTCACCTTCAGGTAGGTCCATACTGTGCATACCAAGGTTGCTTAATTTATTTTGCATAACTGCTGAGCCAGAGAGTAATCCAGCCATATTTGCTTTAACACCAGACTTATCTGTTAGTGATTGCAGTAAATATAACATACCACCACACTCAGCGACTATTGGTTTACTGTTGGCATGATGTTCTTTAATGCTGTTAATCATTGAAGTATTTTTTGACAAAGAATTTAAATGTAGTTCGGGATATCCACCAGGGAAATATAAACTATCAGAGTCGGGTAAATTAGTATCGTTGATTGGTGAAAAATAATTTATTTTTGCGCCAAGGTTTTCCAGACACTCAATATTTGCACGATAGATAAAACTAAACGCTTGATCTAAAGCAACACTTATTTTGTATCCTGTTAATAGTTTATTTTTTGTATTTGAATCTGATTTTACATTACCAAAAATAACTTTATCGGGTAATAAATCCAATCCGGTTTCCTGTAATTTTTCTGCTGCCAGGTTTATTCGTTTTTCTAAGTCATTAATTTCATCGGCTGATACTAAACCAAGATGACGTGATGGAAATTCAATATTTTCGTCACGTGGTAATGCACCATAATAGCGCATTCCTGCTGGTAAACTTTCAGCTACCAACGCAGCATGATTCTCACTCGCGACTCTATTTGCGAAAACTCCAGCAAATAATAATTCTTTTTTATAGCTGGCAAGTCCAAATGCTAAAGCACCAAAAGTTTGCGCCATAGATGAAGCATTTATTACAGCTAATACCGGGATATTAAATAATATTGCTAAATCGGCGCTGGATGGATTACCGTCAAATAAACCCATAACACCTTCAATTAATA
Organism: Thiohalomonadales bacterium; assembly: GCA_048060815.1. Taxonomy (GTDB): domain Bacteria; phylum Pseudomonadota; class Gammaproteobacteria; order UBA6429; family Thiohalophilaceae; genus CAYQUC01. The sequence goes on from JBGMQW010000031.1 coordinate 14,070, forward strand.
TTAAATCGGCTTTTAGTGCTGCGTTATAAAGTAATTCTCGACAGTGTGTTTCACCACCCATCCAGATATCAAGTTGATAAACAGGATTACCAGAAGCGCGTTCTAAAATAGTTGGATCGAGAAAATCCGGGCCGGTTTTAAAAACAATCACTCGATGACCTTGTTTACGGTGTAAACGAGCGAGTGCTGCTGTAACAGTTGTTTTTCCTTGCCCTGAAGCTGGAGCACTAATAAAAATAGCGGGGCATGAAATGTTTGGTTGATTTATCTTGCTAATCAAAATTCAATACCTTTCTGAGCTTTAATACCATTTTTATAGGCATGCTTAATAACATTCATCTCGGTGACTGTGTCGGCTATGTTAATTAACTTTTCAGTCGCAGCGCGTCCAGTGATTACAACATGTTGATTAACAGGACGTTGTTGTAATTGTGTTATAACATCATTTATATCTAAATATCGATGCTTTAATGCGATATTCAATTCATCAAGTAACACAAAGTTTATGTTTTCATCTTTGAGAAACTCGCACGATTGCTGCCAGGCTTTTTGTGCAGCATTTATATCACTTTGTCGGTTTTGGGTTTCCCAGGTAAAACCTTCGCCCATAACGTAATATTGAACCTCATCAGGAAAACGGCGATAAAAATTTTCTTCTCCGGTTGAGGATTTACCTTTAATAAACTGTACTACACCAATTTTTAAATTTTGGCCTAATGCCCGGGCAACCATACCAAATCCCGAACTGCTTTTACCTTTGCCGTTTCCAGTTAGAACGAGTAATACACCTTTGTCAATTTGTGCTGAAGCTATTTGAGTATCTTTTACTTGTTTTTTTCGTAACATTCTTTTTTTATGTTGTTGTTCTGAATGCTGAAATTCTATGTTATCCATATCGGTTTTTATTTTGTGTTGTGTCTATTTATGACATGGCCTTTTGCATTGAACCCGATTCGAGATAATGGGATCTAAATATACCATTGACTGTTCCAAGTACAGTCCAGAAAAGTATGTTTGCAAATGATGTTGCAATTATAAAAGAATATTCAAGTTCTTTAGGTACTGGACCGACAGCTTCGATTGATACTGTACCTGTAAAAAAATGCGGTGTTAGTATAAATAAAACGCCTAAAATTTTAAAAGTGACAGCAGGGTTTAACAATAACAAGCTTAATCCTATTGCGGTTGATATAACTGTAATGATCCACCACAGTTGTCGGTGTTCTAAAGTCGCTTGTACAGAACCCGGTAACTCCGGTGGTAAACCTAAACTGGGTGCGAGATAAAATACACTAAATCCGGCTAATCCCCATAATAAACCGGATTGCCAACCGGAATGTTTAGCTGCTGTCATTAATGATATAAGTAGTAGTGAAAAACCAATTCCTAATAAAATATTTGTCATTAATGTGAATAAAGTTCTTTCACTACCATCTTCAGGAGTCCATTCATGTTGTTTATTCTGATCAGGCTTAAGTTCCTGGTTTTCACTTGTATGTGAGTGCTGGTTGGTTTTAACTTCATATATTTCTGCTTCAAGAATAAGCGGTACCACATTATATTGTTGTATCAGGCTTAGTAGTGCTCCAGCAATAACGCCAGCTGTTATTCCAGATATTAATAAATTACGTATCATTCAAATAACTCCTGAAGTTTTTAATATGTCTCTTCTATTCATTTTAGATGAGTTAATGGCAGGGGAATGATGCTGCATGACGAGTATCATGAGCGGCATTGTGCACGATATTACCCTGGCCTTGAGCAAAACCAACAGTAAAAATTAAACTTAAACCCAGAGTTGCAACAAAAACCAATGTTAAAGTAGTTTTGAGCGTTGTGAGTGAGGTGGTATTTAAAGTAGTAGAATGTTGCATGTATCCTCCAGTTGTGAAAAAAAAATTATTTTGGAGGTGTGTGATCTATTGCGCTAAACAGCGGAAATAGACACATACTATTGCCCTCCGCAATAAGATAGTTAAGTAGTATCAGGCCGGTCTCCGGGCTTACGAATAATTGAAATCTCAATCTTAAAAGACGCCTTCCCGAAATAAATTTCAGTGACTTACATGCCTTTTAGATATTCGTTTACCGTTGCGGGGGCAGCGCCGGAATTGTTACAAAACTCACCGGCTTCCCGTTTCATCCTCAATTTTTAACCTTCATATATATAGGTGTAAATGAGGACACCTCAAACTATATTGGTACTTTAACGGGATCGTTATAAAACTGTCAATAATAAATGTTGTACAAAATATGTACATATAGGTGTTTCTGACTTATAAATTAGCTGATTATTCGAAACTTTGTTAATCTCAATGTCGTGGGTAAGATCAAAAAAAATTATCATTGTAGTGAATGTGGGGCAGAATCTTCCAAGTGGGCCGGGCAGTGTGGTGATTGTGGTTCGTGGAATTCCTTAACTGAAATTGCCAGTGCAATTCCGATGCGCAAGGGTGGGCGACAAGTTTCCGGATATACTGGCTCTCTAAATCAAAAAGTCCAATATTTAAAAGATATTATTCCTAATGAACAATCACGTATCACTACCGGTATTAGTGAATTTGATCGGGTTCTTGGTGGTGGATTAGTTGCAGGATCGGTGGTGTTATTAGGTGGTAATCCCGGTATTGGCAAATCAACCTTATTAGTCCAGTCTCTGGCATATTTGCAATTATCGTTAAGAACACTTTATGTCACCGGTGAAGAATCTTTAGAACAGGTGAGTTTACGAGCTCATCGATTAGAACTGGACTTAGGTGAACAGTTACTACTGAGTGAAACTCATCTGGAAACAATTTTAACAATTGCACAAAAAGAAAAGCCTGGCGTAATTGTTATTGATTCTATTCAAACAATGTTTAGTGCTGATATTCAATCTCCCCCCGGATCGGTTTCTCAAATACGTGAATGTACTGCGCAATTAGTTCGTTATGCGAAACAAACTAAAACAACTTTATTTCTGGTTGGGCATGTTACTAAAGAAGGAACGTTAGCAGGACCGCGTGTGTTAGAACACATGGTTGATACGGTGTTATATTTTGAGGGTGAGAGTGATAGTAGATACAGGATTGTTCGGGCATTTAAAAATCGGTTTGGTGCTGTGAATGAACTTGGTGTATTTGCAATGGCAGCCAAAGGTTTAATTCCGGTAAACAATCCTTCATCAATATTTTTATCACGACATAGTGAACCGGTGTCTGGTAGTGTGGTGATGGTAACGGTTGAAGGAAGTCGTCCGATGTTAGTTGAAGTGCAAGCCCTGGTTGATGAAAGTCACCTGGCTAATCCCAGACGAGTTACGGTTGGAATTGATAATAATCGAATCGCGATGTTACTTGCTGTTTTGAATCGTCATGCAGGTATCGCAAGTTATGATCAGGATGTTTTTATTAATGTGGTTGGTGGCGTTCGTTTAACTGAAACTGGTGCTGATCTAGCAGTAATTTTAGCGATTATTTCAAGTCTGAGAGATAAAATAATTCCTCAAGATACTGTAATTTTTGGAGAGGTAGGTCTATCAGGAGAAATTCGTCCCGTGACAAATGGCCAGGAAAGGTTACGCGAAGCTGTTAAACATGGTTACAAAAAAGCAATTATTCCAAAAGCAAATGAACCGAAGAAAAAGATTGATGGAATTGAAGTCATTGCAGTCAATCGACTCGATCAAGCAATTATTTTTGATTAAATTCTAAATTATTAAAATCTTTTGACTTTCTTGAAAAATACACTAAATAGCTACAAACAAAATATATAAAATTTAAAAGTCACTAATCATTAATATGTAAAAGTTCATGAAATTCACGTTCGAGGATTTTTTCATTGCCAAGATTTAATTCTACTAAACGTCTTAAATGCGTAATACTATCAAGATCGATATGCTCGCAAGAAAATCCTAAAGACTCTTGTTCAATATGAACAGATTTAACTTCCATAGTAATGTTGAATTCTTTACCTAAAAATAAATTAATTTGATAAATTTCTCCTACAGCCCCATTCCAGTTTGATGGCCGTGAAATTAATACGCCGTGTAAACTTATATCGATTAAATTACTTTTCCATGTTTGAGTATTGTCCGGAGTTAATATCGTAATAGGGATTGAAAATTGAATTCTACTGAAATGACGAGCTTCGGTGATTTGTTGTTTGAGCTTCATAATTGCTACCATTTTATTCCATATAAAATTGCATTTTAATATTCCCTATTTGAATTAAATCTCCTTCATTTAATTTGTAACTTTGTGATCCAATCACATTATCGCCAACTTTTGGCGGTATTTTACCCTCAAGATGGGAAATGAAAAACCCATCGTCACGACGCGCAATGACCACCATAGCAACACCGGGTTTACCCAAATTAGTGACAGGACGGTTTAATTGTAAAGTTTGACCTAAATTTTGACCTGATAAAATTTGTACCCAGGCCGCACGACTGTCAGAGGATTCAATTTCTTCTGTTTTTTCTTCCTCTACCTCAATGGCCGGCAAACTGGCAGAACTTTCATGTAATAATTCTTCCTCTGTAAGTTCTTGATAATTATATAGTAATGTGTGTTTACCGACGCGAATCAAATCACCATCTTGTAGTGGATGAGTTGATACTTTATCCTGATTTACAAATGTTCCAGACTCAGAATCACCATCTATAAGAGTTGAGAGTTGTGCAGTTGTCGATATTTTTGCATGGTTTTCATCAATAGCGAGGCTATCGATAAATACCGTACAATCACGAGAATTTCCAATTATCATGTCACCTTCTATAATGGGAAATACTTTTAGTGTTCTACCTTTAAAAGACAAGGTTAATTTCGACAAACCTAAGCTCCTGATATCTTTATAATTATTATGAATTATAGACCGTAATTTCTATATTTGCATACCATTACCTGGCAACAAAGAATAGTTGCATAAGAGTTTAACGGTCACAGCGTCGAAAATTTTAGTTTTACGATGTTATTTCGAATATTTATTTTGGATCTGTTGATTTTTCCATATGAATATTATTTTCATCATTGATAATTAAAATAGTTTTAATGGTATTTGAGGTCGTTTGTAATATTTCGATTGGATAATTTTCCAATCGTAAGCTTGTTCCTGGTTCCGGGATATATTCAAGATATTCGGTAATCAATCCATTGAGTGTTTTTGGCCCATCGATACTTAAGTTCCAGTTAAAGGCTTTATTCATTTCACGTACAGAAATACTGGCATCAATTATAAAACTTCCATTTTCTTGTTTTTTTATGTCACGCGATAGCTGAGCCGGGTCACTGGTAAATTCACCAACAATTTCTTCGAGTATGTCTTCGAGAGTGACAAGACCTTGAATATCACCATATTCATTTACAACAACTCCAATGCGATGTTTCTCTTTTTGAAAGTTAGATAATTGTGTGTGCAGGGAAACATTTTCTGGAATGAAATAAGGTTTACTTAGACGTTTAATAAAATCTTCTTTATTTGAGTTTTGTCCTAATATTAATGGAATCATATTTCTCATGTGAACAAAACCACGAATTTTATCAATATTACGATCAAAAACAGCTAGCCGTGTATGAGAAGAAGTTTTTAACTGGTTTAAAATTACATCCCATTCATCGGTTAAATCAATTCCGATAATTTCATTTCGAGGTACCATAATGTCATCAACAGTCACTTTTTCCAGATCAAGAATACTCAATAGCATGTCCTGGTGGCCTTTAGGAATTAAGTCGCCTGCTTCATTTACTATAGTATGAAGCTCTTCGGCACTTAAATTGTCCGATTCCATTTTTTCAGTTGATATACCAAATAGTTTGAAATTAAGTTTGGTAATGACATTGATGGCACTAATAAAAGGTGACATTAATTTTAAAAGTGGTCTTAAGATATAAGACGCAGGAAATGCAAAACGTTCCGGGTTTCGAGCGGCGAGTGTTTTAGGGGTTACCTCAGAATAAATGAGAACCACAAAAGTTAACACAATAGTGGCAATTGCCACACCAGAATCTTGTCCGAGGCGTAAGCCAATGATAGTAGCGATTGATGCAGCTAATATATTAACCAGGTTATTCCCGAGTAATATTAATCCAATTAAGCGTTCTGGTTTTTCTAATAGACGTTGGGCACGTTTTGCACCTGGATTATTTTTATTTGCCAAATGTCGTAAACGATAACGGTTAAGACTCATGAGGCTTGTTTCAGAGCCAGAGAAAAAGCCGGAAATTATCAGTAGTATTATTAGCGATATGAATAACACGCTAAGTGGAAGATCGTTCAAAAAAGGGATACCTATATATTATAATATTATAAGTATACGCAAATAATCGGGATTTCTCACTGTATAATCAATTGAATAACAACATTTGAACCAAAATAGGCCAGTAGCAAAAATACAAAACCGGATATTGTCCATTTGATAGCCATTCGACCACGCCAACCATATTGAAAACGTCCCCACAATAAAATTGCAAAAGTTATCCAGCCTAAAACAGATAATGAGGTTTTGTGAATCAGGCGTTGTTCAACAATGTCATCAAGATAGAAAATCCCGGTAACAAGAGAGAAACTTAATAATATAAACCCAATCGTTATTATATGAAATAATAGCGTTTCCATGGTTTCAAGTGGTGGCAGTGCGCGGATAAATCCACCAGGATGGCGTTTTCGTATATGCCTTTCTTGAATATACAGCAAAATAGCTTGTACCGCGGCAATACTGAGTAAACTATAAGACAGGATCGATAATAAAATATGCGACTCCAGACCCAGTGATAAAGTTTTATTTAGATAAAAATGATGTGGACTTAGCATCCTTAAAATAATAAAGAATGCCGCTAATGGCATAATTATTATGGATAAATTTTCTACCGGATATTTGAGCGTTGCGAGTAGTAATAAGGTCAAAATTAACCAGCTGGTTAACGACAAGATACTAAATATACTAATGTCAGTACCCGATGGGGTAATCATAATTTGGGTCAAAATATAAAGATGCAAGGCACTTGCAATAAATCCAATAGAAATAAGAAGGGATTTTTTATGAAAAACACCAATTGGTTTATTCAGTAGACGTAGTAGAAATAATAACGCGCAAAAGCTGTAAATGAGGCTTGTTGTAATACTTAAAAATGACATAATTTTTCCGTGACGGGTACTTGAGCAATATGATGGCATACAGTTAAAGAAAAAAGATAGGGTTTTGGCCGCTATTTATGCAAACTAGTTAATATTTAAGGAAATTATTGTTTCATAATATTATATATACACCTACACTTAATCATTGTAAGTCATTCATATCATTCAATATGATCGAATGAATATTATTTGTGCAATTCTATAATGATTAGGGTAAGTTATTGTATAAGTAATTTAATAATACATTAAAATAGATTTTAGAATACAGTTTATGAGAAAATTGCAGGATTAACTCGAAGATGGAACTTCAGGTTTTAGGTTGTAGCGGTGGTATAGGAGAAAATCTCCGAACAACAACATTTTTACTCGATGATGATGCTTTAATTGATGCAGGTACAGGTGTGGGTGATTTAAACCTGGACCAGATGAAAAAGTTACGGCACATTTTTTTAACGCACTCGCATTTAGATCATATAACGGGTATACCACTACTAGTTGATACCGTGTTTGGCGCTAGTGATGAACCCCTTGTTATTCATGCACAAGAAGTCACAATAAATGCACTTCGTGCACATATTTTCAACAATATAATTTGGCCCGATTTCGCTTTACTGCCGAATCGGGAAAAACCGGCTATTCGATATCAGGCCATGGTACCCGGCGAAATTTATCAATTGGGTGATCGACGCATAGAAATGATTACAGTTAACCATATCATTCCAGGTGTGGCTTATCGTGTTGAGACATCGACGGGGGTATTTGCATTTAGTGGTGATACCTCAACGACTGATCATTTCTGGCAACGATTAAATGAAATGGATAAACTCGATTTATTATTTGTTGAATCAGCATTTGCAAACAAAGATCAACATCTGAGTAAATTAGC
>JBGMQW010000032.1:0-15617 GCA_048060815.1 Thiohalomonadales bacterium
TTAAAATTCATAGAATATATCGCCCCACAAAGCGGTCAACTGCGGAATTTAGGTTTAACCTGAAATTATACTTTTACTTAAACTAATATTAAGCATCACTTAATATTGGTATAAATTCCGATATAAGAAACTTAACTTTTTGGAACGTTTTTGACCGGATTATCGTGTATATTTAGTATATGAACTGGGGAAACAGTAAAAATATAACATCAATTTCGAAACATGCGCGTTTCGAACTTATAGTACGTCCTCATATTACGGCTTTATATCAAACAGCTTATCGGTTTTGCGGAAACCAGGTGGATGCTGAAGATTTGATTCAGGATTTATTGCTTAAACTTTACCCAAAATACGATGAATTAATAAAAATCGAGAATTTGAAATCCTGGATGTCTCGTGTTTTATACCATTTATATATAGACAAAATTCGCCAATATGACCGTCGACCAGATATAGCACCGGATATAGATCCAGATGCTATTAATAATATTCACACGCATGCTGACACACCTGAAACGGATTTAGATAACTCATTGATTCGAAAGGAAATATCATGTGCTATGCAAGTGTTAAATGCAGATCAAAAGGCTTTAATTGTGCTCCATGACATGGAAGAATACACCCTTCCAGAATTGTCTAAAATGCTTGATACACCGGTAGGAACGCTTAAATCCCGGTTACATCGGGCTCGGCACTCATTAAGAGAAACATTACAAAAAAGAGCACAAAAATTGGAACCTTTTCCTGAGTTTAAACGTGTTATTAAATAACAGGACAATTATGATGAAATGCAACGAATTACAACAACGACTTGACGATTACCTTGATGGTGATCTTGATACTATTTTGGTATCGATGCTGGAGCAACATATAAGCGCATGTGAAAGTTGTAACTATGCTGTAGAGCAGAGCAAACTAGTACAGTCTGAATTAAAACAGATTTTTTCTAGTCAATCAACTGGTATTCAAATACCAAGTAACGAGTTTATTTCTTGTGCGTTTGAAAAAGTTAGAGCACATTATCCAGAAAAACAAGCAGGTAATCGTTGGACTGGTATTGGTGTAAAAACAGGTTTCGCTACTGCACTTGCTGCAGGTTTTGCACTTTGGGCAATATTAAGCACGTTTATTTTACCCGGTATGAATTCCGGTAATGAACCTACTAACCTGGCGACAAGTTCACCAACATCGACAATAGTTTCGAAGATTTCGACTTTAAATCTTAAAATTGATGAGACTAGAGTTGTACGCCTTGCAATTGATACCCTCGATGATTTTGATAATGTAACGTTATCAGTAGTTTTACCAAAGAATGTTGAATTGGAAGGACATAAAAATAAGCGTAAAATCAGTTGGGATACCAAGCTTGCTAAAGGTAACAATATTTTACGAATACCCTTGAAAGCTATTAAATATGGCCAAGGAGATTTTATTGCTCGTATAACTCATAACGGAAAAGTGAAAACATTTAAATTATTATTAAAATCAACGGAGCCTGATTTATCAAATATTTACGCAATTGAATTGCAAGTTTAATTTTATACCATGTAGGACCTTATAGAATGAAAAAATTATTAATTACACTATTTACAAGCCTGATACTTCTATTTCCATTAACTGCGGTTGCATCACCCGATATTGACGATGTTACAATGACAATGATGGATGATGATGACACTTTATCAAGTGAAGGAACAGAAATCGATATTCCCGGTGAACATGATGATGGACCCGATCATGATGCTAATGATGATAGCTCTGAATCCAGTAGTGACGATGATTCAAACCACGACTCGGAAGATTCTAATGACGCAGAGGATGCTGATGAAGTTGATGATGTAGACGAGATAGACGAGATAGACGAAGTAGACGAGGTAGATGATGTTGATGAGCCAGAAACTGAAACTGGTGAAGATTCGGATAATGGATCTAATGACGCCAGTTAGTACTTACGGTTAAAATTAATACTTAACTTAGTACATAGCTTAACAAAATCGAATCCTCTCTGTTTACAGAGAGGATTTTTTTTGCCAGAATGATTTAAATTTAGAATCGTTATTTCTGGAGTAGTTTTAGTGTTTATTTTAGTGCGTGTACTGAGGATTGTGACAATATTGGTTTTTATAACATATCCAACATTATCGATTGGTGCTAATGATATAGATAATTTTGAACTAGGGAAAAAAGCGTTTAATAATAAACATTACACACAAGCTCTGGAGTATTTTGAATTATCCAAAAATAACGGAATAACATCAATCTCTTTGACGTATAATCTTGCTGTAACATATTATAAGCTTGAAAATTACGAACAATCTCGAATTCACTTCAATGAAATTCGAGAGATTCCAAAAATGACCTTATTAGTTGAATATAATTTAGGTTTGATTGAGTTAAAATTAAATAATAATAAAAAAGCAATAGAATTATTCAGTAAAGTTTATAAAAACACAGAAAAGAATAAGTTAAAATCTTTGTCAAAAAAACAACTTGATAATTTAAATCACCACGTTGCTGGTAAAAAGCCACAAAGAATTAAAAGTAGAGTTGCAATACTTGCTGGCCATACTGACAATGTATCAAATATTTCAACAGGGATAGCGAGTGGAAAAGCCGACAATTTCAATGTGATTGCTGCTAATGTAAGGGGTGCATTAACAAAATCTTTTGATCAGGGTTTAACAGCTAGATTACGATATTATGATCAATCGTATTCAGTAGAAAAACAATTTGACTTTAAGGAAATTGGATTTAAAATTGCTTATAATTTTATTACGGGTAGCTATAAAAATAATATTGGTTTAATTATAAAGGAAAGTGATTACGGTAATAACCCTTATCAGACAATAACCGGTATCGATGCCAAATTCAGAAGTAAAATGAAGAATAATAACATTTTAATGTTTCGACTTCGGTATGAGGATATAAAAGATGATAGTCAAAGATACACTTATCTTACAGGTACAAGACAACGATATCGAGTTGATTATCAACTACGAAAGAATAAACAAGTAAATCGATTTTGGTATCAATTTGAGATGAATGATAGAAATGATTTATCATTTGTCAGCTATTCGCCGACACGAAATACATTTAGATATTCTTATAAAATAAAATTTTATAAACATTGGAAATTTAGAGCTGGTATTGAATATCGAAAAAGTGTCTACCCGGATAAACCAAAAATTAAACGCGAAGATGATCGGATCCGATATTTGGGCACTCTTGGATACAAATTTTCAAAAATGTGGGATATTCAGGGTGTTTATGAATATCGTGATAATCAATCATCATTTTCAAAATACACATATAAAAGAAATGTATATTTTGTAAATTTAAATTGGCGATACTAAATTTTACGAAGTAAATTTAGTATACATAAAATCTTTTTTCTCTTTTCAATATTACTATAACCTGGTTTTATTAACCTAGATTCAGCAGTCTAATCTTCCTTCATAAGATTAGACTGCGGAATTTAGGTTAAGCATGTGAATAAATTCATCACGATTTTCAATTGGAGCCAGGCATTTTGTTCCATTGCAAATATATGCAATACAAGATTTATGTGATTGATATTTATCAAATACAGTTAAAACAGAATTTTCTTTAATTTTAATTGAAGAAATATCAGGAATAAAAAAATTTAATTGACTTGGTTTATAATGTTCTAAACAAATATTTTGAAAATCGGTAATTAATTTATTATCTGAGCCGCGAATAATAATAATTGTTGCAGGATATAACAACTCTTCAACTGCGTGTAGCATTGCGCCATGTGCGGCAGGATAACTCAAGATTTGTGACCACGCATTCTGAATACATTTACCACTGGATTCGATATATGTTGAATTCGCGATAAGATGTCCTAAACGAGAGAGTGATAATGCTGCAATGCCATTACCTGCGGGAATAGCTTCATCTGCATAAACTTTTGGACGTTGGATTAATTTCTCATGATCATTTGCGGTAAAGAAAAATCCACCATCTTTTTTATCTTCAAAGAATTCCAGCATAGTATCGGCTAAATCAATAGCAAATAATAAATCGTTGTTTCGCCACTGAGTTTGCAACGATTCAATAAGTGCATCAAGCATAAAGGCATAATCATCGAGATAAGCCATAATATGTGATTTTCCATCTTTGTGGGTTGCATATAATCGTTTATTTCTAAACATTGTTGAATGTATAAAATCAATTGCATTTTGCGCTGATTGAATATAATTTTTGTTTTTTAGTAATCTTCCTGCCAGCATCATGCCTTTAATCATTAAACCGTTCCAGGATGTTAATAATTTTTCATCACGATCAGGTTGGGTACGTTGTTCTCGAGCATCAAACAGTTTTAGTTTAGCGGTGTGTATTATCTTTTCTATTTCTTTTTCTGAACTATTTTCAGTTGCAGCAAGTTCAGTCAGATTCTGAGATAGGTGTAAGTGCCAGAATCCATCAAAATTTGCCTTGTTGTGTAAACCATAAATTTGAGCAAAATAAAAATATTCATGGTCATCAAGAATATCTTTAATTTCACTAATATCCCAACGATAGGTTTTTCCTTCTACTGCTTCAGTATCTGCATCAAGTGTTGAATAATATGCACCTTGTGGCGATTGCATTTCTCGTATGACCCAATCTGCAGTCTCAGCTGCGATACGTGTAAATGTTTTGTTTGCAAATAAAACACTGGCCTGGGCATAGAGTGCCAATAACTGACCATTGTCATATAACATTTTTTCGAAATGAGGAATTTGCCAGTAATCATCAACAGAATATCGATAAAATCCTCCACCTAGCTGGTCGTATATTCCTCCGGAGGCCATAGCATGTAATGTTAGATAAACTATTTGTTTTGCTGAATCGTCACAGTTTTCATTATTCAATGTTAATAACCAGTGTCGCATTAAACGTTCCAGATTTGTGGGATGCGGAAATTTGGGTGCTTTACCAAATCCGGCATACCGTTTATCAAAAGTATCCCCTAATTGTTTACGGGATTGATCCAGTATTTGAGGATTGATTTCACTGCGCTTGATATTTTCTGAATTATTTAATTGAGAGAAGGCAGTTAATATTGAATTGGCTTGTTGGTTTATCTTTTTCTTGTTGTCCTGATAAAAAGCAGTGACATTATTTAAAATTTCAGTAAACGCCGGCATACCGTGTTTTTCTGTATTAGGGAAATAGGTACCTGCAAAAAAAGGAACCTGATCATCCGGTGTTAGAATTATAGTAAGGGGCCAACCACCACCGCGTTGATTCAAAAATTGATGTGCTGTTTGATATATTTTATCCAGATCAGGACGCTCCTCTCGATCGACTTTAATATTTATAAATAAATCATTCATTACAGCAGCGATATCAGGGTTTTCGAATGACTCATGAGCCATGACATGACACCAGTGACAGGCAGAATAACCAATTGATAACAAAATAAGTTTATTTTCAGATTTTGCCGTATGGAGTGCCAGATCGTTCCAGGGATACCAGTTAACCGGGTTATGGGCATGTTGTAACAAATACGGACTGGTTTCATTTACAAGTTGATTGGTGTATTTTTCTGTCATTATTTTAAGTCGTTAGATGAAGAATAAGCATTATTATAAGTGTATAATAAGCACATTGTATATTTGTATCGAATTATAAGTGAGTAGTAATTAGCGCAGGCTAATTGTTACGCATCCAGATTCTAATAAAAATGGATTAATAAAATGCGTGTAGATTTTGATCAGGTTGCGTTCTCTATATTTGGCTTGAGTGTTCATTGGTATGGTATATCCTATCTGGTATCATTTATTCTTGGTTGGCAGTTTTTACGATGGCAATCAAATAAAAATAAATTTTATGGCTGGACTCCGGTACAAGCAGATGATTTCTTATTTTATGCCGGTTTAGGTGTTATTTTAGGTGGCCGCCTGGGATATGTGTTGTTTTATAATTTTTCAGTATTTCTCGACAATCCAATCATGTTGTTACAGGTCTGGAAAGGTGGCATGTCTTTTCATGGTGGTTTTCTTGGAGTGATGCTGGCAATTTGGTTTTTTGCTCGAAAAACTAATAAAAGGTATTTCGATGTTGTTGATTTTGTCGCACCTGCATTTCCAATAGGATTATTTTTTGGGCGATTGGCTAATTTTGTAAATGGCGAACTGTGGGGTAAGGAATCCGATGTACCTTGGGCAATGATATTCCCGCGTGGCGGAGAAGTGTTGCGCCATCCAAATCCACTGTATGAAGCTTTTCTTGAAGGCGTGGTAATGTTTATTGTGTTATATCTTTTTTCACAAAAACAACGGCGTTTAGGTGTAGTTTCAGCAGTGTTCGCACTGATGTATAGTACTTTCCGTTTTCTAATCGAATTTATCCGTGTACCCGATGCCCACCTGGGTTATTTAGGATTCGGCTGGTTAACGATGGGACAAATATTAAGTATTCCGTTATTTTTAGTTGGTGTTTTGTTACTTTGGTTGGCTTATCGGGAAAAGAAATAAATCAATGTCTAAAATGCCGCATTCCGGTAAACACCATCGCTATATCGTTTTCATCTGCAGCTGCAATAACTTCTTCATCGCGCATTGATCCACCCGGTTGTATCACTGCAGTAATACCAACACTAGCCGCATTATCCAGTCCATCCCGGAATGGGAAAAAGGCATCGGATGCCATTACTGAGCCTTTAACATCGAGTTTTGCATGTTCTGCTTTTATACCTGCAATTCGTGCTGAATTGATACGACTCATTTGTCCTGCACCAATACCGATTGTCATTTTATCTTTGCCATAAACAATGGCATTTGATTTTACAAATTTACTAACTTTCCAGGAAAATAATAAATCTTGCATTTCTTTTTCAGTTGGAGCACGTTTGCTTACAACATTTAATTCATTATGTAATAACTGATCACTTTCCTGGACAAGTAAACCACCATTAACGCGTTTGAAGTCGAGTCGAGCTACTGCAGTTTCTGACCACTTGCCACAAACAAGTAAGCGGATATTCTTTTTAGCTTTAATCGTTTCTATGGCATCTTGTGCTGCATCGGGAGCGATGATGACTTCAACAAATTGTTGTTCTATTATGATTAAAGCTGTTTTATTGTCTAATGTTTGGTTAACTGCAATGATTCCACCGAATGCAGATTCTGGATCGGTTTTATACGCCCGGTTATAGGCTTCAAATAGATCCTTGCCCGTTGCAACACCACAGGGATTAGCATGTTTTACAATGACACAGCTTGGCTCATCATTGAATTGTTTAATACACTCTAGTGCTGCATCAGTATCAGCAATATTATTGTAGGATAATTTTTTACCTTGTATTTGGGTTGCTGTTGCAACACTTGCAATCGTACCCGCATTATTTGTAGTTGCTTCTTTGTAAAATGCAGCCGCTTGATGCGGGTTTTCGCCATAACGCATTTCCTGGCTTTTATAATATTGGCGATTAAAGGTTCTTGGGAAACTTGATAAGTCTGTTTTATTTGATTTATTATCTTCAATAATTGTACCAAGATAGTTTGCGATAGCTGAATCATATTTTGCTGTATGTTCAAATACCTTAACAGCGAGATCAAAGCGAATAGTATCACTAACACTACCCTGGTTTTGATTTAATTCATCTATTACTAGCTGGTAGTCATCCACATTAACAACTACAGTTACATCTTTATTATTTTTTGCAGCCGCGCGTAACATTGTAGGACCGCCAATATCAATGTTTTCAATGGCCGTTGCCAGGTCACAATCAGGCCGTGATATTGTTTCTTCAAATGGATATAAATTTACTACCAGCAAATCAATACCCGGGATTTCATATTGTGCCATCACCTCATCATCTATTCCACGACGAGCCAGAATACCACCATGAATTTTAGGGTGTAATGTTTTGACACGACCATCCATCATTTCAGGAAATCCGGTGTAATCAGACACTTCAATAACATCGATGTTATTTTCGCGTAGTAATTTTGCAGTTCCGCCGGTTGAAAGAATCTCAATATTTTGCGAAATTAATTGTTTTGTAAATTCAATAATGCCTGACTTATCTGAAACACTAATAAGTGCTCGTGCTATTTTATTCATTTAGACGTGCCTTTAGATATATGAAACTTCGGGCATTATTATATCAGCTGTAATGCTGTTACCACACAGTTCTATTATTATTTTATTATTTTTAATTTATTTATTTTGAGCAAACAGAATCCATTGAAATTATAAGAATTTCTGAGATGCAGGGTAAATTAAAAGCCATTAATATATGAAACTTCTACTTAAAGAAGTTTCATATATTTAACAACGGAATGCCGGGAGAATGGATAAAGTTTGGATTAATCAAGTCCGTATATTTTAAGCTTTTTACGTAAGGTTCCACGATTGATGCCGAGTAATTCAGCAGCTTTCGTCTGGTTACCATTAACGTATGTTAAAACGGCTGTGAGTAAAGGTTCTTCAATTTCACCTAAAACCATTTTATACAACTGTTCAGGGCTATGGCCTTGTAACTGCGAAAAGTAGCCATCCAGTGCAGAGGATACGCATTCGCGTAAAGGTTTGTCCTGAGCGGTTTCTTTTACATTTAGCTCTATTACATTAACTGTATCGATTTCATTTGATAGTGGATTTGTCATGCTGCTAGTTCCTGTGCATCTGATAAATGTTCAAAAAATTCATTTACCATGTTAAGTTGATCCTTAACGGTTTCGACGTTGTTTACACATTTACGGAAGGCTGCGCCGTGACGCTGCCCTTTGCTATACCAACTGATATGTTTCCGTGCCATGCGTATTCCTGTGTACTCTCCATAAAATTCATAGAGATTTTTTAGATGTCCGAGCAAAATATCCCGGATTTCTAAAACTGGTGGTTCAGGTAGTAATTTACCTGTATTTAAAAAATAGTCAATCTCTCTGAAGATCCAGGGTCGACCTTGAGCGGCTCGACCAATCATAATGGCATCAGCATTAGTATATTCTAATACGTATTTTGCTTTTTCAGGGCTATTGATGTCACCATTTGCTATCAATGGTATCGAAATTTCAGATTTTACTTGTGCAATAGTGTCATATTCTGCATTCCCCCGGTACTGACAGGCACGTGTTCGACCGTGGATTGTTAATGCTTTAATACCTGAGTTTTCTGCAATTTTTGCGACAGAAAGTGCATTTTTATTATCTAAATCCCAACCGGTTCTGATTTTCAGGGTCACTGGAATTTCGACAGCAGTTACCACAGATTCCAGAATTTGGCTCACTAATGATTCATTTTGCATTAACGCCGAACCTGCCATGACATTGCAGACTTTTTTGGCGGGACAACCCATATTAATATCAATGATTTGAGCACCATTATCGGCATTATATCTGGCTGCAAGCGCCATCATTTTTGGGTCAGCGCCAGCGATTTGTACCGAACGAGGCTCAGTTTCACCTGCATGATTAGCTCGACGAAGCGTTTTTTTACTACCCCATAATAAAGAGTTCGATGTAACCATTTCAGAAACAGCAAAACCTGCCCCTAGATTTTTACAAAGTTGACGGAATGGGCGATCGGTCACGCCTGCCATAGGGGCGAGCACGAGATTATTAATTAATTTATATCGTCCAATTTGCATGTCAATTTGCTGGTTAAATGTTCAAATGTCGAAAGTCTAATCATACCTGTTCATTCGATAGACATAAAGCCATAGCAACAAAAGTCGAGCAGCAATTTGTAAAATTTTTAACTAAAATTGTGGTTAATGCTATAGTGTTGATGTAACAGATTGAAATATATACATATTATATATTAATTATTATTCAATCGATTTCACTGGAAAGTAAATTTTTAGTCCACTTTATTTTATTTCTAAAATAATTCTAGAAATTGTCATGCTTAATACAATTTACCGAATATAAATAGACAGGATTTAGGGAAAAAAAATTAAAATCGCAGTAAAAATTAAATAATAGTTAACATTTTGATAGAAATTAAAAATGACATTACTTTCCAGACAGAAATTTAAATTCAAAATTTATTGCTTCTTTGCCTGGATCAACTACTTCTAATGCAATTCGGATGGGTTGTTTAGGCGGCATTAATAATAATTTTTTTGATAATTTACCTAAATAGTCTTTTGGCGAGAAAAACCGCTGAGCGACTGTTTTACCACTTAAGCTGGATAATTTAACACTAAAATTGGGGTATGGTTGCTGATATTTTGCATTATTAACTATTGTTGCGCTAATAAGCAAGGCTCCTTTTGTTGTCGGGTGTACTCTAATATCGCGACTGATTAACTGTATTTTTTTAATATCTCGTGGGCCGCTATATTCACAGGTAAATGTCTTACAAACTGTTGTAATTAGTGGTTTTAAAGAAGGATATTTTTGTTGTACTTCAATACTCCGGAACACACTGAATTGCAGTAATAAACCTGCAAATAAAATAAATAAACTAAACACCATAAAAATGGTCATCTCGACACTTCGTGCGGGTAGGTCAAGTTCTTCTAATGATTCTCGTAATACTAATGGGATGTCAACAGTTTGCATATGAATATGCACAAGTTCACCATCAGGATCATCTTCTAATTCTTCGTCGATGCTGGAATCTTCTTTAGGAATTAATTTTGAATCTTCTTTTTCTGCTGTTTTAGTGTTTTTATTATTAAGCTTTTCTTTAGTTTCAGAAGGTTCTTTTTCAGGCTTTTGTTCTGTTTGTTTCCTGGTTTCGGGATCTACTACTTGTAATTTTTTCTCGGTTCCCTGATCTTCTGTTAACTTGTTATCTTTATTAGTTGGTTTCGATTTTTTAGCGGCTGTTAAAATATTTTCAGCTTTTTTAGATTCGGTTAAGGATTTATCATTAACTATTTGTTCTTTTTTAGTTGTTGTGACTTCTTCCTTTTTCTTTTTTATAGCAGATATTGTATTTGATTTAGATTTTTTATTATTGTCAGATTTATTTTTTTCTTGAGCGGCCTTTTTTAATTGAATCGCAAGTTTTAGGGCGGCATCTTCTTTTAACTTCGGTTTTGTTTTTGCGGCCATTATTTTTTGTGTTGGTTTCTCCGCTACAGTTTTTTCCAGTTTTTGCGAGTATGATTCTTTTATATCATTTGAAGTTGTAGTTTTAACGGCAGTAGAAATTGTAGTATTTATTGATGAACTGAAAATATCCGTTTCACTATTAATTGACATGACTGCTGGTTTTTTCTGTGTTTTATGAATAACCGAATCAGGATTTGAGGTTTTCGTTTCTATTATAGCGGGCTCGATTTGATTGGCTAATTTAGATTTGTTTAATTTATTTTCAAGTGATTTCTTTATTATTTCATCACTTTGTTTTTTTGGTATACTACTACTGGAAACTTTTCCGGTAATTTTTTTTGAAATCGAACTAAAAGCATTCTTTATATCAAAAACATTTTGAGAAATAAAATTTCCAGATTTATCAGACTTATTTTCAGAATCTGGTTTTTCTACTGTTTGATGAGCTGGTAGTGTTTTGGTGTCAGGTGTTGATATTTTTGTTTTAGTTTCATTTATTATCTCATTATTTTTTGGAGTAGCAGGTTTTTTTATAATAATAGCTTCTTCGCCAGAAATATCAGGTTCCTGATCATTGAATACTGAGTTAAAGTTAAAAGTGCTTGCTTTCCCTCGTTCAAGTGCTTCAGCTTTTGAAATTGGTTTTTTTGTTTGTGGTGGTTTATTTGTAGGTTCTACAGAGTCAAATTTTTTAAAAGCACCTGACGATATAAATGCATCTTTCATAAAGTCAAAACTATCTGGCTCACTTATAGCTGTTTCTTTGCTAACGTTGGATTTTTTTTCTACATTTTTATTTTCATTAACTTTAGCTGTTGTTGTTACTTGTGCTGTGGGTTTAGTTTCCGTTGCAGGTTTCTTTAAATCTTTTTTGCTTTTAATAACGTGTTCTTTTGCATTAAAAACATCTTTACAGCTGCCACAGCGAACTAATCCTTTGGCAGCAGAAATATGTTTCTTGCTGACTCTGAAAATAGTTTCACATTGTGGACATCGTGTTAACATTCAAATTCCATACTATTGATGTATATTTAACTTGGTTTTGAGCTTAATTAAAGTATTTCGGACAAATCCAATTAAAGCAAGATGTTATTGTGACATAAATCAAGGCTTTATACCTGTTAAGCAGACCCATTCTTGTTCATGATTTTCAATTTTTAAATCCAGATAAGGAGAATATGCCTCAATTAACATTTTAGTCTGATTTTCTAAAATTCCAGACATCACAAGTTGTCCATTTTGGCAAAGTAAGTTATTGAATATCGGTGCAAGCTCCATAAGCGGCTGAGCCAATATGTTTGCTATTAATAAATCTGCCTTATTATTTGGTACTTGTTCCGGGTAAAAAGTTCTAATTATTGACGTTACATGATTTTTTTTTGCATTTTGCTTGGTTGCAATTAATGCTTGGGGATCATTGTCAACGGCTGTAACCGAGCTAGCCCCTAATTTTGCAACGGTAATGGTTAATATTCCTGAACCACAACCATAGTCTATAACGGATGTGGGTATAGAATGTGTGCCTAACCATTTCATGCACATTGCAGTAGTTGGGTGGGTACCTGTGCCAAATGCGAGTCCAGGATCGAGCATGATATTTGTCGCTGAACTATCGGGTGGTTTTTTCCAACTGGGGCATAACCACAAATTATCAGCAAACTGAATGGGATTGAAGTCGTCCATCCAGGCTCGAATCCAGTCCTTGTCTTCAAGTTGTTCAATTTTGAAATAAGCTGTTATATTTTTTTCTAAAGTGGCATTAGATTGGAGTGAGTTGATTATTTTATCAACATCGATATTGGTATCAAATAAACCAATTATTCGTGTCGATGACCATAATGGCGTTGTGCCAATCGCAGGTTCAAATATTGCATTATCGGCAGCATCCTGTAAGGTTACTGCAACCGCACCATAATACATTAATTTATCCGAAAAATATTCGGCATTTGTTGCATCACTGTCAATTTTAAGTTGTAACCAAGGCATTGTATTTCACTACATAAGTCAAAAAAATTTTACAGCCAAGCCACGGATAATCAAAAGCCTTTATTTTACATCTTATCGATGTAGATAACGGACAGTCTTAGTGAAAATGGAATACATCTTCTAGTCTTTTCCTTGGCGTCTTGCTCTTGCAGTTCAAACGCTTTTCTTTCCAGGAATATACTGAATAGTCACATTCGTTTTATATCATTTAACTTAAGCATTACTTGTCATCAGATTCAAGAATTTTTTCTAAATAATGGATATTGGTACCACCACTTTGAAAAGCCGTATCCTTGATTAAGCGTTGTTGTAATGCAATGTTAGTATGTATGCCACCAATCACCATTTCACTCAAAGCATTACTCATGCGATCTAAAGCAGATTGACGATTATTACCAAAAGTAATTAATTTACCGATCATTGAATCGTAAAATGGAGGAATTTTGTAACCATTATAAATGTGGGTATCAACACGAACGCCAGGACCTCCCGGTGGATGATAAGTCGTAATTGTTCCGGGTGATGGCATAAATGTTTCAGAGTGTTCAGCATTAATTCGACATTCAATTGCATGACCACGAATTTCAATATCATCCTGAGCCATTGATAGTGGTTCTCCGGCTGCTACCATAATTTGCTCACGAACAATATCAATGCTGGTAATAATTTCAGTAACGGGATGTTCGACTTGAACTCGTGTATTCATTTCAATAAAGTAGAATTCTCCATCCTGAAATAAAAATTCAAAAGTACCAGCTCCGTGATAATCAATTTCGCGACATGCTTGAGCGCATCGTTCACCAATTTTATTGCGCATTTTTACACTAATGCCCGGGGCTGGAGCTTCTTCAATTACTTTTTGGTGGCGTCGCTGCATTGAACAATCACGTTCACCTAGATGCACAGCATTACCATGCTTGTCTGCGAGAACCTGAAATTCGATATGACGTGGATTATCGAGGTATTTTTCCATGTAAACAACATCATTATTAAATGTCGCAGCAGCTTCAGCTTTTGTTAATTCAATTGATTTTAATAATGCCGGTTCACTATGAACTACGCGCATGCCACGCCCACCACCACCACCAGAAGCTTTAATGATAATGGGATAACCAATTCTTCGCGCTATTTCTATATTAGTATCACCATCTGTACCTAATGGCCCATCAGAACCGGGTACACAAGGAACACCAGCTTCTTTCATGGTTCTAATTGCAGCAACCTTGTCCCCCATTATTCTAATTGTTTCAGCTTTGGGACCAATAAAGGTAAATCCGCATTGTTCTACACGTTCTGCGAAGTCGGCATTTTCAGATAAAAAACCATAACCCGGATGTATTGCTTCGGCATCAGAAACTTCAGCAGCACTTAGTACCGCAGGAATATTAAGATAACTTTCCAATGATGAAGCAGGGCCGATACAAACGGATTCATCAGCAAGACGGACGTGTTTTTGATCTCGATCAACATCGGAATGAACAGCAACGGTTTTTATACCAAGCTCACGACATGCACGAGTAATCCGTAACGCAATTTCACCACGGTTCGCAATTAGTATTTTGTTAAACATAATTCACTTTTATTTCAATTTTATAGTAATATTTATTCAATGATAAATAACGGTTGGTCATACTCTACTGGTTGTCCATTGTCGGCCAGGATGGCTTTGATGGTACCTGATTTGTCAGATTCAATTTGATTGAGTAATTTCATGGCTTCAATAATGCACAAAGTTTCACCAATATCAACTTTTTGTCCAACTTCTACAAAAGAGGGTGCGCTAGGTGTTGCTGCACGATAAAAAGTTCCTACCATTGGTGCATTAATCGAATGACCGGAAATTTCATTTGAAGTTGCTGGTTCTGTTACTGCCGGTGCAGTGATTGCAGCAGCAACCGGTGCTGGCGCTGCCATTTGGATCGGTGCGACTACTGGATTAACAGCGTTACGGCTAATTCTTACAGATTCTTCACCTTCGTGTATCTCAATTTCAGCGATATCTGATTCTTCTAATAATTCGATGAGCTTTTTAACTTTTCTAATGTCCATTTTTCATGACCTGATTTGGGTTGCGTATTTAAATTATTTCTGTAGTTGACTTGTTGCAGCTTGTAATGCGAGTTCATAACCTATTGCACCAAGTCCAGAAATTACACCTTGTGCCAGGTCGGATAAATAGGAATGTTTTCGAAATTCTTCTCTTGCATGTACATTGGATAAATGAATCTCAATAAACGGTATCTCAACAGCGGTAAACGCATCACGTAGTGCAATACTGGTGTGGGTGAATGCAGCAGGATTGATTATAATAAAATCTATTTTCTCGTTTCGTGCAGCATGAATACGTTCAATTAATTCATGTTCGGCATTGCTTTGAAAGTTAAGCAATTCATTGCCATCATTTTTGGCAAGTTTTTGTAATTGAGTATTAATATCATCCAGATTCTTAGTACCATAATGCTTGGGCTCACGTTCGCCGAGCAAATTAAGGTTAGGACCGTGTATGACGAGTATTTTTGACATTGTTGGTAGAGTATACGCTATTTAATTTTACGGTAAACATGTTTAATGCATTTAGCAGCATGATTGTGTAAAATAGAGACACAAAAA
>JBGMQW010000032.1:15717-22034 GCA_048060815.1 Thiohalomonadales bacterium
TCTTGGCGGTAAAAATTATAATAAAGGCTTAATCAGCGCCTCGACTTGTTCATAACTGATTTCACCTTCATGTTTTTGGGCTATCTTACCTTGTCGGTCTACTATGATCGAAAAGGGTAGAATACCAAGTCGGTTGCCATAGGCTTGTGATAATTCAATTCCTTGTTGCTCTGCCAGTAATATAGGATATTTTAAATCCAGTGGATCTACAAAATCAGTTACAGCGTCAAGCGAGTCAATAGCGATTCCTATTACTACAAATCCTTTATCTTTAAAATCGTTATTTAATTTATCTAAAGTTGGCACTTCTCTAACGCATGGCGGGCACCAGGTTGCCCAAAAATTAATTAGAATGACTTTGCCATCCCATTCTGAAATTGAACGTGATTTATTGTCGAGATCCGTTAAGGTAAAATCAGGACGTTTTACATTGTTTATGGTGGAACTGTTATTTTCTATGGATTCATCAATATTATTTTGAGTTACATTATCAATTAAAACCAGAGTGCCGGCAGTACGCCACCATTGTTGTGCGTAGAATCCACCTACCGCTGCGGTGAGCGCAATTACAATGACAATTATAATAAACTGGCGGTTTTCCATAACTTAAATTCTCTTTTAACTTCCTCACCATCTTTCAGGGAGAGGTTAGGGATAGTAATTATTTACTTTAACTGATATTAACGCAATTTTACTTTATTTAATAATGCGATAAAGTCGTCGGTAGATTTAAAACCATATAGTTTTAAGTCTTCTAATAATTGAGCTTTATTATTAAAAAATAAAATAGCCGGTGGCGCAAAAATACCATAACGTTTCATAATTGCTTTAGTGTCTAGATTGTATTGGTCGGTGACATCCACTTGAAGCGCAATAAAATCGTTAGAAAGTAAACGCACAACATCTGGTTGGCTAAAAGTACTTTTTTCCATTTTCAAGCATTCCTGGCACCAGTCCGCGTAGAAATCAATGACCACTGGTTTACCTGCTTGTTTTGCTTCAGTAAGTTTGGCATCAAGCTCGTTAAGATTATTAATTCGAGTAAACAGTGATTCATGTGAAATAGTTTTTGATGCACTGCTATTACTGACTTGAGTCACTACAGGTGCGAAGGTTTTAGCAGGAATCGGATTTAAGATATCCCGACCGCCTAACATACCACCAAGTAAAGCCAGCACACCCCAAACTAATAATACGGTTGCAAAACCTTTGGCCAAAACTTTCCAGCCGCTGGCACCATCCGGCAATGCTTGTGTTGCACGCATATATACTGCAGTAATAATAAATAAAGTTGCCCATAAATAAAGCACCGGTGCTGCTGGTACAGCCTGTAATAAATAAATTGCTACAGCAATGAGCAATACACCAAAACCGTATTTGACATCGTCCATCCAACTACCGGCTTTGGGTACCAGAGCACTGGCACCAATACCAAATGCGACCAGCAATACACCCATGCCCATCGACATGCCAAACATAATGGCTGCTCCAAGTACTGGATCATGAGTTGTCATCGCAATGCCGAGTACGGATAATAATAATGGCGAAGCACATGCACCAACAATTAAAGAAGATAAGACACCCATGATAAAGACACCGACATAGGTTCCACCTTTCATTGACGCGCTTTTTTCCTGCATTCGAGATTGTATAAATGAAGGTATCTGAATGCTATAGAGACCAAACATTGATAAGGCTAATAAAAACAACAATATGGCAAATGTGGTAATAACCCATGGTATTTGAAAATAGGCTTGTAATTGATCACCGGATTCTCCTGCAATCCATCCGGCAATAACATATACCACCGAGGTACCGAGAACATAAATAGTAGCTAAAATTCCACCCTTGGTTTTAGATAATTGTTTACCGCCCTGACCAATAATGATACTTGATAGAATCGGGAGCATGGGTAAAACACAGGGAGTAAAGGTTAAACCCAAACCAATAACAAAAGCTAATAATACATAAGTAATGAAATCTTTAAGACCGACATGGCTAATTACAGATTCAGTTGTACTGTTTGCAGCGGCTTGTGTTGTTGTATTTAAACCAGCATTTGAACTCGTAGCTGAACCAGCTGGAATAAATACTTCTTTATTAGTCGGTGGATAACAAATTCCGAGGGTTTCAGAGCAACCCTGGTAACTAATTTTAATTTTGGTATCACTCGTCGTTACTTTGTTAAAAATTAAAGGTACAGTTAGTTCAACATCATGTTGATAAACTTCAACATCACCAAATAGCGGATCATTTTTGTTATATGCTTTTGGATAAATAATCTTTCCTATTTGTACATTTGGATTATTGCTTACAAATTTAAAATTCTTTTTATAGAGGTAAGTGCCTTCAGCTACTTTCCAACGGGTAATGATAGTGTTATTGCTAATTTCTGAACTAAATTGAAATGCTTGTTCGGCAGTCATCATTTCGTTGCTGGCGGCACTACCCAATCCCAGTGAAGTGGATAAATTCTGAATTGCTTTTAAACCACTTGATTTATTTTGGGTTAGGCTGGCTTTTGGCAGGGTAATTGTTATTCGTTGTTTGTTTGGTGGATAACAAATTCGATCATTACAGCCTTGTGAAAAAGCGACTAGTTTAATTTCAGTAATATTGGGGTCAATTCGTTTTATCGGGATATCAATAGTGACTTGATGTTTGTAAATTTGAATGGGGCCCATAGTACCATCAGGTCGGACGCCTTCTTTTGTTTCACTTGTAGGTAAAATGGGAGTACCTAATTCGATGCCGGGAGTTTCACTGGTAAATTTGAATTTGTCTTGGTACATTAAATGTTTATCGATGATTTTCCATGATGCGCTTATGGTATTTTCATCTTTGGCAACAGCTGTGAATTTATATGCTTCTTTATAGGGAAGGATTTCATCAGAATCTGCAATAACCGATCCTGTTAAAAACACTAAATTTAGTATGGTAATTATAAATAATGTAATGATCGATAAGAATTTCTTGTACAACATCATATTTTGGTATCCAGTGATTCGTTTATCCAGTTAAGGTAGTTTGGAGCTGCATTGTCGATAGAGACAGCGATAATTTCCGGAAGTTCATAAGGATGGAGCTTATTTATTGTCTGTTTTATATCCTCAAACTTGTCTGAACGTGATTTTATTAACAATAATTGTTCTGGATCACGCTGTAGCTCGCCTTGCCACTCATATATCGAGGTGATATTTGGTAAAATATTCACACAGGCAGCCAGTTTATTTTGCACCAACGCCTTGGAAATTTCGTTGGCGACCTCATTATCAGGGCAAGTGCAGTAAATGATCTGGTAGTGCATGTTTAACAACATATCATACTAATGCCATATACTCAGCGTCCAAAAACGCGGTAAATTAAATTAAAACCCGGGTAAATGTAAAAAATATGCGATTTTTCCAAATTTTATTTTTAATATTCTTATTGGTTCCTATTCTGGAAATATACCTGTTAATTGAGGTAGGTAGCCAGGTTGGGGCATTTTATACCGTTTTGTTGGTCGTTGGCACCGCTTTACTAGGTGCGGCACTGATTCGTTATCAAGGCTTACAAACCATGAAGAAAATCAAAGACATCACTAGCCGGGGAGAGTTACCTGCTGTGGCAATGGTTGAAGGTTTATTATTATTAATTGCCGGTGCATTGTTATTAACGCCTGGTTTTTTTACTGATGCTCTTGGTTTTTTAGTAGTCATCCCTATATTAAGACAGCAATTAGCTAAAAATATAATTAGGGCAGGACTATTTCGAGCCATGGGAGGAACATCTGGAGGTCAATTTTACTCTGGATCAAATGGGTCTGGTTCAGAACCAAATTCAAAACAGGGTTCTCAATCTTCCGGGCAGCATTCGACTCTCGAAGGTGAATTTAAAGTTGATGACGATAAATAGCCATTTTATTCAGGTTATTTAGCTTGAATTGAAAACGAATGGCTTGACAGTTGTCGCTAGCTAGCTATTATTAGCACTCTCTTGCCCAGAGTGCTAAAAGGGTGTTAATTTAGAGTGTTATTTAAGACAGGTTGTTCAGTAAATATTAACAGTATTGACTACAACCTATACTAACATATTGATTTATAATATTTTTCTTAGGAGATAAAGTGAAATGAAAATCCGTCCATTACATGATCGTGTGATTGTACGTCGTATGGAAGAAGAGACAACTACCTCTGGTGGTATTGTTATTCCTGATTCCGCAGCTGAAAAACCTTCAGAGGGTGAAATTGTTGCTGCTGGTACTGGCAAAATATCTGAAAACGGCGATGTTCGTCCATTAGACGTTAAAGTTGGTGATAAAATTTTGTTTGGTAAATATTCCGGAACAGAAGTTAAAGTGGAAGGTGAAGATTTAATCGTGATGCGTGAAGAAGACATCATGGGTGTTGTCGAGGCTTAATTAAGAAGCTTAATAAACCTGTAAAACACATTGAAATAAATTTGAGGAAAAAGATATGACTGCAAAAGATGTAAAATTTAGTGAAGACGCTCGACACCGTATGATGGTTGGTGTCAATGTATTGGCAAACGCCGTAAAAGTAACATTAGGTCCCAAGGGTCGAAATGTTGTGTTAGATAAAAGTTTTGGTGCACCAACCATTACTAAAGATGGTGTATCAGTAGCAAAAGAAATTGAGCTGGATGATAAATTTGAAAACATGGGTGTTCAAATGTTGAAGGAAGTATCTTCACAAACATCTGATTCTGCCGGTGATGGTACTACAACAGCAACTGTTCTGGCGCAGTCTATTTTGACTGAAGGTATGAAAGCCGTTGCTGCTGGAATGAACCCTATGGATTTAAAACGTGGGATAGACAAAGCAACCAACGTTGCAGTTGAAGCTTTGAAAGAGGCATCAAAGCCGTGTACTGATGATAAGGCCATTGCTCAAGTTGGTACAATTTCAGCTAACTCTGATGAATCTATTGGTACTATTATTGCTGATGCAATGGGTAAAGTGGGTAAAGAAGGCGTTATCACAGTTGAAGAAGGTACAGGTTTAATCAATGAGCTTGATGTAGTAGAAGGCATGCAATTTGACCGTGGTTATATATCTCCTTACTTCATTAATAATCAAGCAAATATGACAGCAGATTTAGAAGTCCCGCTAATTTTGTTATATGACAAAAAATTATCTAATATCCGTGACTTATTGCCTATTTTAGAAGCTGTTGCAAAATCAAGTAAACCGCTTTTAATTATTGCGGAAGATATCGAAGGCGAAGCATTGGCCACATTGGTTGTTAATAGCATGCGTGGTATCGTTAAAGTAGCTGCTGTTAAAGCACCTGGCTTTGGTGACCGTCGTAAAGCAATGTTACAGGACATCGCAATCTTAACTGGAGCAACAGTAATCTCAGAAGAAGTTGGTTTATCATTAGAAAAAGCCACAATTGAAGATTTAGGCTCAGCCAAGAAAATTACTATTACAAAAGAAGAAACTGTAATTGTTGATGGTGCTGGTCAATCTAAAGATATCGAAGACCGTGTTAGCCAAATTCGTGCACAAATTGAAGAAGCAACTTCAGATTACGATAAAGAAAAATTACAGGAACGTGTTGCTAAATTAGCAGGTGGTGTTGCTGTCATTAAAGTTGGCGCAGCAACTGAAGTTGAAATGAAAGAAAAGAAAGCACGTGTTGAAGATGCTTTACATGCAACCAGAGCAGCAGTTGAAGAAGGTGTTGTACCGGGTGGTGGTGTTGCATTAATTCGAGCGATGTCTAAATTAAAAGATGTTAAGGGTGCAAATCACGATCAAGACATCGGTATTCAGATCGCAATGCGCGCAATGCAGGAACCAATGCGTCAAATTGTTATGAATGCGGGTGATGAAGCTTCTGTTGTTGTTAATAAAGTAGCCGAAGGGAAAGATAACTATGGTTATAACGCAGCAAATGGTGAATATGGCGATATGATTAAAATGGGTATTCTGGATCCAACTAAAGTTACTCGTACTGCACTTCAAAATGCAGCATCTGTTGCCGGTTTAATGATTACTACTGAAGCCATGGTCGCTGAAGCTCCTTCAGACGATAAAGGTGGTGGTGCTCCGGATATGGGTGGTATGGGCGGTATGGGCGGTATGGGTGGCATGATGTAATTGCTGTTCTACATTCTGTGGTCGGCGAAAGCTGAAAAGCCATATTGCAAAAAGCCTCATTAGAAATAGTGAGGCTTTTTTTATTTCTGGTTATTTTACCTGAACACGGTATAAGAAAAACATGTAATAGCATCCACTAATAAATTGCGAGTACCAATGTAAGGATATGGAAGGGCTGTAGCCCATTCAAGACCGTCTGCCGCAGGGAAG
>JBGMQW010000033.1:0-21807 GCA_048060815.1 Thiohalomonadales bacterium
AGGATTAGCCAGGGCTGAAAACAGTTCGTCACCGGGTAATGGTTTTGATCTTTCTGTTGGTGGTACTGTGCGTTACCATGTAATTAGTAATTTATATTTGTTGGGTCGTGTAACATTAACCATGTTTGATAAAGCAACATATCAATCATCCACTATTTCATCACCCACAGAAGATGAAATTTACCTTGGTTTTGCTTTTTTTGAAGATAAAACCAGGAAAAAACAAAAAAAATTAAAATCAAAACAATATCTTCGGCTTGCACATGGTTGGGCTACATCTACTAATATGGGTGAAATTTTATCGGGGGGCACGGTTTCCGATGAATTTAATAATCAATTAACGTCGTTATTTTATGGCATACCAGTTAGCGATACATTTTTTGGGATAAATATGCCAATTTATTTTACCCCGGGTATTGTTGCCCACCATAAATCAAGCGTACAACCACGTCTCGCTGAATATGTTGTCGCTATCAAACTTTTTTACACTATAAAATGGCCAACCAAATGGCGCGTAGGTGTGGCCGAAGGATTATCATATACCAGTGAGATAACGTATATTGAAAATAAAGAAATGGTGGAAAAAGGTTATCGTCCGAGTAATTTAATGAATTACGTGGATTTATCACTGGATATTGAATTAGGTGATTTATTTAATTCTAAATCAATGAAAAACTGGTGGTTAGGTTATAGCATGCATCATCGTTCCGCAATATTTGAATCATCAGCTGCGTTTGGTCGTATTAAAGGTGGTAGTAATTATAATTCGGTTACTTTGCAGTACCATTTTTAAAACCCTTTTATTCAGCACCTTTAAACTCACACTGCCGCCAGGCTTCATAGACAATAACACTAACCGAATTAGCTAGATTTAAACTGCGATTAGTAGGTAACATTGGAATACGAATTACGTGATTCGGATCCTGCTTATCTAAAAAATCTTGTGGTAAACCGCGTGTCTCGGGGCCAAAAATAAAAACATCACCGGCCTGATAAGTTATTTCATGGTAATATTTTGATCCTCGCGTTGAAACTGCAAATAAACGAGCGGCATCGAATTGTAACAAGCAATCTTCCAAATTATTATATTGCTTCACTTGTGCGTATTCATGATAATCCAGACCTGCACGGCGACATCGTTTATCATTTAGTTCAAATCCTAGCGGTTCTATTAAATGTAAATTTGAGCCGGTATTGGCACATAAACGAATAATGTTACCGGTGTTTGGTGGTATTTCTGGCTCGAATAACACTATTTCAAACATGTGTTAATTAAACTTGTTCAGCAGGAAAACCAGACTCTGTTACTGCTGTTATTAAAATAGTGATATCGATATCACCCTCGATGGTTACCTCTTTTGATTCCAGATCCACTACAACATTATTTACATTAGTTATTGCTTTTAATGTCTTTTCGACAGTCGAAACACAACCGCCGCATTTCATTGATGGAATTGATAATTTTTGACTCGTCATTATTCACCTCATCGTGTTTCAGAATTATATTGATACTTTTCAATACGCGACAAAGTATCATATTTAAGTAATAATAGCGGCTTATTATGAATAAAAACTTTGCCACACTCGATCCTGTTTTAAAATCCACCTTCTGTGGCATGGAATTTAATAGCCCACTGGTATTGTTATCTGGCTGCGTTGGGTTTGGTGAGGAATATACCCGGGTTAAGGGGTTTTCAAACACAGATGTTGGTGCTGTCTGTTTAAAAGGCACTACATTAGAACCAAGACTCGGAAATCGACCTCATCGCGTTTATGAAACACCTGCAGGCATGCTCAATTCGATTGGATTACAAAACCCGGGAACAGACAACGTCATCAACACTATCCTACCGGAACTGGATTTTTCTGAAACGCGTTTCATTGCAAATGTATCAGGTTCTACAATTGAAGAATATACCGAAGTAACACGCTTGTTTAATGACTCTGCTATTGATGCCCTGGAAATAAACATTTCATGCCCCAACGTCAAAGAGGGTGGCATGGTGTTCGGAAATGATCCTGATATGTCGGCGCGTGTTGTAGCGGCTTGTAGAGCGGTCACAAAAAAACCCATCATTACAAAGTTGTCGCCTAACCAAACTGATATAGCAGAAAATGCACGTCGATGTATCGAAGCTGGAACCGATGGTTTTTCTGTTATTAATACGCTAATGGGCATGGCTATCGATATTAATACCCGTAAACCTCATCTTGGTAATAATCAGGGTGGCTTATCCGGTCCCGCAATAAAACCCATTGCATTATTAAAAGTTCATCAAGTTTATCAGGTGTCCCGGCAGCATAATATTCCAATTATTGGTCAGGGAGGAATAACCACAGTAAACGATGCGATAGAATTTTTAATTGCCGGCGCTTCAGCTATTGGCGTAGGCACAGCATTATTTTATGACCCGTTGATTTGCAAAACACTAAATAATGGCATAATATCCTATTTAAAATCTAACAACATGGTTTCTTTATCGGATCTTATCGGTAGTTTACAAATTAACACTTAATGTCTTACACATATTCACAAACACTAAATAATAAAAATAAATTTGTATTTTTTATTATAACTTTTTTATTGATTGCCATTTTATCGGGGCAACTCAATTTATATTCCGTCGATATAAAATTCTCGAAAACTAAAATTGAATTATCCAGCGAAGAACCAGAGAACGATAAATTACTATTTTGTTTAACATCTACTACGAGAATCAGCTACTATCAATACATTTATATAAATAAAGCTGAACCCAATGATAGCCAACCACATTATTTCCTACGACCTGATACCAGAGCACCACCCATCTCTTAATATTTAAGTTTATAACCGACTTCTATTATTTAAAATATTAAGGAAACAAAATATTATGAAAATTATACCTGTTTTGATGTTATGCATCACTGTTAGTTTAAATGCTACTGCAAGTGAAAAAGCTCATTGGGATTACAGCGACAAAAAGGGTCCATCACATTGGGCGGAGCTTGATACACATAATTTTATGTGTGATAAAGGGAAAAATCAATCTCCTATTAATATAATCCAGTCCGATAAAACGCAGTTGGATGACATCGATTTTAATTATTCCAGTACCATGAAAAATATAATAAACAACGGGCACACCGTACAAATTAATATGAATCCTGGTAGCAGTATTAAGATTGAAAATCTAAGTTATGAATTAAAACAATTTCATTTTCACACCCCTTCTGAAAATAAAATTAAAAGTAAATCTTATCCACTTGAAGCTCATTTTGTTCACCAAAATAAAGCGGGTAAGTTAGCTGTCATTGCGGTTATGTTTGATACTACTGAAAAAAATAAAGAACTATCAAAATTATGGCAAGCAATACCAGATGAACAATTCAAAACTAAAGATTTAGTGTCACCCGGTTCGGTAATGGCGCTATTACCAAAAAATAAAGCTTACTACCGTTTTAACGGTTCACTTACTACCCCTCCATGTTCAGAAGGTGTTCGCTGGTATGTTATGAAAAATCCGATAACGATTTCAAAATCACAAGTTAAAACATTTCATCATGCCGTGAAACATGATAATAATCGTCCTATTCAAGAATTAAACGCACGAGTAATTTTACAGTAACAATAAAAAAAAGCTGACCATAATCATATGGTCAGCTTTTTTTAATAGACATAAATAAATTATTTGATCATAGGTACACTAGCTGCTAACTCAAGGTCATTAACCGCATTTAATTTATTTTCAATTTGGTATAATCTGGCAACCTTTTTTATAGATAGCACTTTTTTAAATTTTGGTATGTATTTTTCCTGTATTTTTAACTGAGCATCCTGGATATCAAGATAATCATTTACCATTTTATCAGCATACTTGTCTGTCATTTTTTTTTGATTATCTGCATATCCTGATATCAGTTTAATCATTTTATCACCAACACCTTTTAATTCTGTTGTATATGAATTATAAACAGGCCAAAATGCTTTATTTTCCTCTTTAGTCATTTTTAATTCATCAATAATAATTTCTGCTTTATCTGCATGATATAATGCACGTACATCTTTAAGTGCAGATTTTAATTCTCCATATGTACCTTCTTCTGCAAATACTGTAACAGAAAATGGTACAGTGAAAATAACACTCATAAAAAGTGCAACAATTAATTTTAGTTGAGATTTATGTTTCATTTAATTCTCCAAAATTTTATTTTAACTTTATTTTACAAGTGGAATTTCTTCGGCAAGTTGAACATTTACAATTGCATTCAATTTGTTCTCAACTTGAAAAAATTTAGCTACTTTTTTAGCCGGTACGGACTTACGAAAATCCCCTAGGTATTTTTTTCGAAGATTTAAAAGTTTTCTTTTTGACTGGATATGTGTATCAAGTAGATCAGCTGCCTTTTTGTCAGTTAAATTATCGTAATTTTTTGCAAAATCCTTGATTAACTCAAATTGCTGCTGTTGAACCAGATTCACATCTTTTCGATATGCACTATAAACCGGCCAAAATTTTTGACTCTCCTCTTTGTTCATACCCAGATTTTTTTCGATCAGTGCTTTGCGATCGGACTCCGCTAATGATTTCACCATTGTGTAAACATCATCGACAGATATTTTTTGTGCGGCAACA
Organism: Thiohalomonadales bacterium; assembly: GCA_048060815.1. Lineage (GTDB taxonomy): Bacteria > Pseudomonadota > Gammaproteobacteria > UBA6429 > Thiohalophilaceae > CAYQUC01. Next base: position 4,617 of record JBGMQW010000033.1, read on the forward strand.
AGCTTTTCTGCCGCTGAAATACTCGTTGTTATACTCCAGAATAAAAAAATTCCAACCGCGCTAAAACGTATTTTATTGTTCATATATCTCCTCACATTTCCATATTTCTATGTTAAATAATTATAGTTTGGAATGATGATCTTGCATCATTTGGTATTTGAGCAAGCAGTCTTCATCAGTAGCGTACCAGGTTCATCACCTTGCCATGTTGTATAGTTAAAGGCAAGTTTCAGCTTATTGTTAGAATAATATTTTCCATTAGCAGTGTACAAATTATAAATCGAAGACTTACCATCAAATATTACGACGCAAACTAAATATCACAACATAAAATAGTATTTGAATTTATACCATAAACTAACTTTAAAACTTGATATCTACATTGTTCAATTTCAAAACTGTGTCACAAATTTAATAATACAAAATTGACACTATTTTTAAAAAAATAAGTATAAATGAAGTTAAAATTGACAAATACGTGTCAAAAATTATAATTCACTCCAAGTTACCTACAATAATCAATATTGTAAATATATACTTTACATTTTAAAATAAAAATCCATTATGTGTAGAATGATTATTAAAAATTAACTTTTGTTAAGTATTAAATAACTAATCAATGTTTTAGTTATGTTTGTAAGTGTCGAGAAGCCTAAAATATCCAGTAAAATAGTATTGACTAAAGTTTTAAAAATTTTTTTTACTCTGCACCTGCTAGTTTTTTTAAAATATTTCACTCGACTAATAAAAATTATAGCCTAACCTTGCTTCAACAAGGTCATTTCGTATAGTATCAATAAAAAAACAACTTTTTATCATATTTCAACTATATCGAACATTGTGTGTGCGATCTTTCATAAATCGTTTAATGATTGTGCATGCTCTAGATACAAGGGATACAGGATTAAAGATGTTATATAAATTTGGCATATTACTAATTTTCACTCTCTGCGCTTGTTCTACAACAAACAATAAACAATTTATTTATACTGGGTCACTCGAATTGTATCCTGCTGTGCTATATCTCTTTGAAGAGATGCATGCTCGCGTTGACAAGTTTGATTTAAAATCGAATACATTTCTTTCTAGTCGAATTTATAACAAAAAATTAAACATTAAATACAACGTTAAGGTTACTTACAAAAATAAAATTATTAAAACAGAATTAATCGATGTAAGACAACCTCAATCTCACCACAAAAAAATGTGGGTTCCCTATAGTCTGAATAATTTTTTTCCATTAAATGACAAAGAAATAGTAAAACCGATAAATACCGAACTTTTAGCTATTTTGAAGGATACTAAAAAATATACTGAAATCAAGACTGATATATTGAATGAACTCGGTTTTCATTATGCTGTTACGTCGAAAATGTCAAAACCTGATGTCAATAAATGGATCGCTACCTATATGGCAGGGAAAAAATTCAAGTTATATTTAAATAATTATGATCCAGAGTTTCGAAAAAATGATACACATACCGCACCTTATAAAAAATATATTGCACACTTTCGATATAACAGCCAAAAGTGGGTGAAATCTGACTTTGATCTTGACCTGTATACCAACAACCCTAGTTATGGCGATATGCCATTGAACTCACAAATAACGACACTCGCCGAATTTATTAAAGCCAAAGTTCAAGTTTATATTGTTAGTTTTGGTTTTTCTTTTGATCAACTTGTTCCTGAAATTTAGTTTTTAATTAATATTTTTGATTCAATTTTCTGCCTGGTGACTGTAAATATAACTGTTAGTAGTTTTATTTATCCAGTACTTCAATTTTATATTCATTTCTATTCCGTAACTATTCCTTCTCTATGTAGCTCAAAAACTAAAGCTTAACGATGATATGTCGATAATTGCTATTAATTACACTAAATTATTGATTTATCTGATTATATGTCTGCAAATCCACGCAAAAAAATACGGCTTGGGGATTTACTGGTTAAAAGCCAGATCATTACTGAAGCGCAATTAATGGAAGCCCTTGCGACCCAAAAGCAATCTGGTCACAAACTAGGCAAGGTACTGATCCAAAAGGGATTAGTCAGTGAAATGGATATGCTGACAGTATTATCAACGCAATTAAACATCCCTTTTGTTGAATTGAAAAATTTTAACTATGAGACAGAAACCGTCAAGCTTATCCCCGAAACTATCGCACGCCGTTATCGTGCAATAGCCATTAAAGAGAATAAAGACGGCAGTATTATTGTTGGAATGGCCGATCCAACCGATATTTTTGCATTTGATGAATTAAACAAAGTCCTGAAACGTCCAATCCAGGAAGCCGTTGTTCGTGAAGCAGATCTAATGCTGGCTATCGACAAAATGTATCGCCATACCGAAGAAATTTCGACACTTGCTGAAGAACTGGGAGATGAATTATCTGAATCCGATTTTGACCTTGAAGCATTAGCTGATAATAGTGATGTTGTTAATGCGCCGGTAGTAAAATTATTACAAACAATTTTTGATGACGCCATTCAGGTTGGCGCTTCGGACATTCATATAGAACCTGATGAAAATGTACTCCGTATCCGACAACGGATCGATGGCGTATTGCACGAACATGTTATGAAGGAAAAGCGTATTTCACAAGCATTGGTGTCACGTTTAAAACTCATGAGTGGTTTAAATATTTCAGAGCGACGCATTCCTCAAGATGGTCGTTTTAATATTCGAGTTAAAGATAAAAGCATTGACGTTCGTTTATCTACCATGCCTATTCAGCATGGTGAATCTGTTGTTATGCGTTTACTGGATCAGTCCAGTGGAATTTTGGAACTGGCCAACCTGGGTTTACCCGAAAAGTTATTACACGATTTACGAAATGAAATTCATCGCCCTTATGGCTTAATTCTTATAACGGGGCCAACCGGAAGTGGTAAAACCACCACCCTATATGCCGCATTAGCCGAACTTAATAATGCCGAGAAGAAAATAATTACAGTTGAAGATCCAGTTGAATATCGTTTACCACGTATTAATCAGGTGCAAGTCCATCCTAAAATTGGGCTAACTTTTGCCAGTGTATTACGCGCCGCATTACGACAAGATCCCGACATCGTTCTGATTGGTGAAATGCGAGACAATGAAACTGCAGAAATTGGTTTACGTGCAGCGATGACCGGGCATTTGGTTTTATCATCACTGCACACTAATGATGCGGTTAGCTCGGCTAATCGGTTACTGGATCTCGGTGCCGAAGGTTATTTAGTTGCAACCGCTCTTCGCGCTATTATCGCTCAACGCCTAATACGTAAAATATGCACTCATTGCAAAGAAGAACATAAACTTGAAACCAATGAACGAAGTTGGTTAGCCAATAGCATTGGCCAAAAAGCCAGTCAAATAGTATTTCATAAAGGACGAGGTTGTCATGAATGTGGCAACAGTGGTTATCATGGTCGAGTTGGTGTGTTTGAATTATTACAAATTGATGAAAACATTGCAGATGCATTACGCTTATCCGATGCATCACTATTTGCAAAACGTGCTAAAGAGAGCGCAAACTTTCGTTCTTTTTCGATGCATGCACTCGATTACGCCATTGAAGGCATAACCTCGCTTGAAGAAGTCATTCGCGTTGCCGGTTCAGTTGAAGAAATAGATTATGTAAACCCACAAGAAATAGATAAAGTAGAATTAAATATTTCTGAGGCACAAAATTAATGACGGCATTTACTTATAAAGGCCGCTTTGCAAATGGTAAATCAGCTCAAGGTACAATTGAAGCTGCCAATAGCGATATCGTGGTATCACAATTATTAAGGGATGGTATTACACCAATAAATATCGAACAAGCACAAGAAAAAATAGATGTTTTAAAAGAAATTCAACAAAAATATTTTGAACGAAAACCAGCTTATGATGATTTGATTTTATTTTCACGTCAAATGTACACCTTGATGCATGCTGGCGTTCCTATCATACGTGCAATTATCGGGTTATCACAAAATACGCGAAATCCGTTATTTTCACGAGTATTACACGACATTGGTATCGATCTGGAATCTGGACACGAACTAACTGCCGCGATGAGTAAACATAGTGATGTTTTTTCAAACTTATTCGTAAGCATGATAAAGGTGGGCGAAACAACAGGTAATCTGGATGAAGCATTTTTAACACTATCCAGTTATTTAAGCAGAGAAAAAGATATTCGTGATCGAATTAAATCTGCAATGCGTTACCCGGTGACGGTATTAACATTTATTTTTGGAGCGGTGGTAATTTTAAATATTTACGTCATTCCACAATTTCAGAATTTATTTAAAAGTTTTAAAGCAGAATTACCACTAGCAACACGAATTTTAATTAACACCTCTGATTTTTTTGTAAACTATTGGCCATATATGTTTATCGTAATTATTGCAACTATTATTGGTCTTGTTAAATATGTAAAAACTGTACAGGGTGAATATCAGTGGCATCATTTTAAGCTTAAAATACCGTTAACTGGAAGTATTATTTTACGTGCTACCTTAGCGCGGTTTTCAAGAGCATTTTCCATGTCAACCAAAGCCGGTGTGCCATTAATTCAGACCCTCAATGTAGTATCGATGGCAGTTGATAATGTTTTCGTTGGTAAAAAAATAATGGACATTCGAACCGGTATTGAACGTGGTGATACCTTAACTCGAACGGCATCAAATACTAATTTATTCACACCGCTGGTGATTCAAATGCTGGCCGTTGGTGAAGAAACCGGTGCGGTTGATGAATTACTAGAAGAAGTAGCTGACTTTTATGAACGCGAAGTCGATTATGACTTAAAGAAACTCAGTTCGGCAATCGAACCTATCATGATTGTTGTTATTGGTGTCATGGTACTAATTTTAGCAATGGGTATTTTCTTGCCAATGTGGGAACTGGCCGCCGTCGCGACTTAAGTAACCTGAGGGTTGCAGAAGAAAATAGTAGTTTAAATCCGGCCACGAAATCGGGATAGGACTATCCCAATTCCATGTCCTAACATATCCGGTTATAAAATAATCTTTGCTTTCTTAATATCTGGTGCAGATCTGAGGTTAAGTAATTTAATGAATCGATTTAAAAATCAAGTTAAACAGCAATTGATAAATCAGGCTGGATTTTCATTACTCGAACTAATTGTAGTGATTGTCATTGTTGCAATTTTGTTTGGTCTGGCGCTAAGTCATTTATTAAAATGGCGGGTTACTGCTGAACAGGCCAGTGTTCATCGTTTAATCTCAGAAATGCGTGGTGCGATTAAATTACAAGTCGCCAGCCAATATGCAAAAGGACAATTACACAATATTGTCACCTTGGTCGGAAATAATCCGCTTAATTTCGCCAGTGAGACTCCTGATAGCTATATCGGTGAACAAGACAGCCCGAACATAGCAGCAATTGAACCAGGCCATTGGGTTTTTGATACCTCAAAAAAAATATTGGTTTATCGAGTGCGATATCCGGATTATTTCACTACAAATTTAAAGGGAATAAAACGCATCGAATTTAAAGTTTTACTGGTTTATACCGATAAAAATGGTAATAACCAGTTTAATTTAGGTGTTGATACCATTGAAGGATTGCGCTTACACAGTGCAAATAAATATTCCTGGAATATTAAATGACACCAGATTTTGAGATACAGACACACTGTCAAAATATATTGAGGTACAAACATGAAACAATTTAGAACCAATGCCGGCTTTACACTAATTGAATTAGTAGTCGTCATTGTCATTTTAGGCATACTAACAGCAACTATCGTACCGCGATTTACGAATCTTCAAATTGATGCTCGAGTAGCCGTTGTTGGTGGACTTGAAGCCAGTGTTCGCTCTGCAACATCAATGTATCATGGTGTTAAGTTAGCGATAGGCTCTGCTTCAGGTGCTACAGTTCCAGCTAACCGTTTTGAAGGAGTTGGAGCCGTTGTTCCTGATGTGAATTTTTACCCGGATACAGTAGCAACTGGCATTCAAGCATTAGTGACTGATTCGGGTGGTGACTTTACCGCTACTCCTGCTGGTACTGGAACAACGACAACCTGGACATTAAACGGTGCCACTACACCAGCAAATTGTAATGTTATTTTTAATGCTGCCGCCGCGGGAAGTCCCCCAGTCATTACTACTCTTATTACCGGATGTTAAATCTTCAGTTGTTAATAAAAACAGTAACATCAAGGGCATGTTAATCATGCCCTTTTTTTATAATGTTATAACATTATGGGCAATTCTAAATTAAATGCAGGTTTTACTCTTATTGAACTAGTGGTGATTATTGTAATCGCGGGAATTCTGGTTGCTTATATTGTTCCACGTATATCTTCTCGCACCACATTCGATGAACGCGTATTTAAAGACGAAATTATTAACACCGCCCGATTTGCCCAACAACTGGCCATGATGCGCGGGCGCAACTCAACCATAAGATTCCATTTAAATAATACCACAAAAAATTATGGTATCGATTCTCGACAAGGTGGCGGCGCCTATAGCTGGTTATCACATGCTAATAGTGAAGCTTTTCCATTACCTTTTCCTGATGGCATTAGCACCTTACCTGTAAATCTGGTGATTGCTTATGATGCGCTTGGAAATATTGTCGGTGGTATTTCTCAGGCCATTACAATAACCGGTCTTGCAAGTAGCACAATCTGTATTGATGCCAGCGGTTTTGCACACGAAGGAGCTTGTTAAATTATGCACGCTAATAAAGCTGCATCCGGTTTTACGTTAATTGAAATCGTTATCGTTATTGTCTTTATTTCGATTGCGATGGTTGGAGTATTAAGTGCTTATACCAACGCAATGCGTAATAGTGCAGCACCGATGCATCAAATTCGAGCCATCAAATTAGCGCAAGCTTACATGGAGGAAATTCTAAATAAACGCTTTGATGAAGCAAGCGGACAGGGTGGACTACCGCGTTGTGGTTCATCTGATACCGGGTCACTTGCATGTACCAGTGTTGGCAGCTTTGGTGCAGATTCCGGAGAAACGCGTAGCTTATATGATGATGTTGATGATTTTCATGGTATTAATGAACAACCACCAATCGACTCACTCGGAAATGTTCGTACTGATTATGACAATTATCGTACAGAGATATCAGTAAGTTATGCCGGTAATGAACTTAGTAGTTTAAATAATGTTGATGCTAAACGAATCAATATCATTATCACTACTGCAAGCGGCACCAGTTTTAATTTTAGTGCCTACCGGGTTAATTTTTAATGACAAGAATGAATACACTCAGAATAATTAACCACAATAACGGTTTTACTTTAATCGAACTTGTTATCGTAATCGTGTTACTCGGAGTTATTGCGACAATTAGTAGTAAATTCTTTACCAATACCATCATTGGTTATAACGATGCCGATCTTCGTATTGAACTCTCACATATGGGACGAATTGCTATCGAAAAAGTCACACGTGAGTTACGAAATGCCATGCCTCGAACTATTCGAGTCAATAATTCCTGTATCGAATTTATTCCCGTGATAAGCAGTGCACATTACCAGGATCAAGCCGTTATTTATTCCAGCCCAGCGGTAGCATCAATGCCTCTGTCTGTTTCTGGTCAAGCAGTTGCTGTTAACCAGGTTGATGTGTTTAATCTCAATTTTACACCGCAAGTTGGTACTAACTATTTTCTTGCGGTATATCCTGTTGGGCCGGGTTCGGGTAATGGCGATCCTTATGCAAGCAACAGTCCGGGTTCTCTCGTTGCTTATCAGTCAAAAAGTTTTGTGAACCCACCGACCAATACCATTACCCGCTTAACAATGAATGCAGCATTTTTATTTTTTAGACATTCACCTCAAAGACGACTTTTTATTGTGGCTCCTGCGGTTAGTTATTGTGTTACCGGTACCCGACTCGAGCGCCACAGCAATTATGGTTTTAGTATTACCCAGAGCACGCCACCGGCCGGTACAATTCAACGCATTGCCGAAAACATACAATTATCCGATGCCGGTAATTCGGTAATTCCTTTTGTCTTTATTCCCGGGACACTAGTACGAAATGCTGTGGTAAAACTTGATTTTCGCATACGTCAAATTGATCACCTGGGCAATGATAACTGGATTCGTTTGAACCACGAGGTGCAAATTCGTAATGTACCATAAATTAAAATCAATTAAACAGCAACGGGGTATCAGCCTTCTGATGATGGTCATGTTTGTTGTTTTAATTTCATTGGTAAGCGCGGCTCTGGTAAAACTCACGTCTACTGCGAATGTCACTATTGGCAATGAAGTGATCAATACCCGAAGTTTTTTTGCTGCTGAAACCGGTGCGCAAAATGCGATGGCGTTACTTTTTCCACTCAATGGTACTCTGGTCACTACCTGTAGTACTGTGAATAATGCCTTAAACAGCCCAGCTATCACACTGACGGCAAATGGTCTTGGTAGTTGCAGCGTTAGTGTCATTTGTAATGGACCTTCGAATATTAATGGTCGTTATTATTATGAGATTGAAAGTACCGGGCAATGTGGTAGTGGTCAATCTGTTGCTGTTCGTACCATTCGGATTTCTGCTCGTACATTATGATTTTATAAAATATTTAATATGCTGTCTATAAATAATAAAATGATTAATCAACTTATACTGCGACAAGTTATATCGAGTTGTTTGGTTTTATTGTTGTTATTTTTAAGTCCAGCTGTACTGGCATGGAAAATGGAAAGCCGCAGTGTCACACTCAATGACACTTTTAGCAATGCCACTTTTACCGCGGTTAATTTTGCCCAAAGTTATACCAGCACACCGTTGGTATTCGCATTACCCAGCAACGAAGGGGGTGATCCGAGTGCACTGCGTATTCGTAATGTTACTAATAGTGGGTTTGAAATTTCACAAGTAGAATCACCCGGACGTGATGGGCCGCATGTCCCAATGACAGTTGATATTTTTGTTATTGAAGCGGGTAGTTTTACCTTACCTGACGGTACTCGTTTCGAAGCAGGCACTGTTAGTACCTCTCAAGTTCAACGTGGTCCGGGTGTTGGTGGTCCACAAGGGTGGGAGAATATCAGTTTTTCTTCGGCTTTTCCTTCTGCCCCGGTAGTATTGGCGCAGATTCAAACCATGAACAACGAAACCAGTTCACCACCGGGTAATGTCTCAATACCCTGGTTAACGTCGGTTGTTGATAATATTTCGAGTAATAATTTTCGTGTCGCATTGGAGCGAAGTGAAGTTAACGTTGGTAGTGTTACACAAAATGAAACCATTGCGTATGTGGCAATTACCAGTGCCAGCAATAGTACGTTTATTGATATCAATTCGATTAGTATTACGTATCAAACTCTATTAACCGCCAGTGTGATCGACGGATGGAATAATGCCTGTGACAACATATCGTTTACTCCAGCCTTCGCCACAACTCCGCGAGTCATTGCCACCAAGGCTACCCGCAATGACAATAATGGTGGCTGGCTTCGTCGTTGTAATCTAGCGACGAATCTGGTTGGTCTTACCGTTGATGAAGACACTTCAAGAGACTCTGAACGATCACATGGCAATGAGCAAGCCAGTATTGTCGCTTTTTCAAATAATTTTGAATTTGATTCAACCTATACACCACCACCGCCACCAGTGCTTGATAGTTTTTGGAAATTGGAAAGTGATCAATTTACCATGCCGGCGGCACCTGGATTTATAACCGTAAATTTCCGGCAAAGTTACGGCAGTGCTCCATTAGTATTTTTGTTAGTCGATAATACCGACAATCGGCCCGTTACGGCGCGTATTCGAAATATCACTAATGCTTCTTTTGAAGTTATTCAAGTAGTCGCACCTGGCAGTTCAACTACCTACCTGCCGTTAAATGTACATTATATTGCAATTGAGTCCGGTCGGCATATTTTTCCTGACGGTACCATTCTAGAGGCTGGAACAAAATCCATTAGCGCAATCCAGCATGGCTCCGGTGTAGCTGGAGCAGAAAGTTGGTCAGTGTTAAATTTTTCCAGCAGTTTTGCCAGTTCACCAAGCTTACTGTTACAAATACAAGGCATGGCAAATGAGCCAGCGCATATTGCCGGCACACCTTCTGTTCCGTGGTTAACCATGGCTGTTTTCGGGATCAGTAATACCAGCGCATCAATTGCACTGGAACGAAGTGAAGTCAATAACGGCTCGGTTGGTAGTGCTGAAACAGTGGCCTATCTTGCAATACAAAGTGCCCGGGTAGGTAGCTTTACTGATAATGCGAATAATACTATTACCTATGAAACCATCCGTTCTGCTGATACGATTATTGGTTGGAGTAATTCCTGTCGAAATATTAGTTTTAGCGGCAGTTATACTAACCCGATTGTAGTTGGCAACAAGGCCACCCACGATGGTGGTGATGGTGGCTGGTTACGGCGTTGCGCTTTAAATAATACCTCGGTTGGTCTAGTTGTAGACGAAGATACTGACCGGGATAATGAGCGTAGTCATACTACTGAACGTGTTAGCCTGGTGGTATTTGCACAAGCATTTGATGCGTTTATTCAACCAATTCCACTTGCTTATTATCAAATGGACGAAGCAAACTGGAGTGGCGCCGCATCTGATGTTATTGATAGCAGTCCTAATAATTATCTCGCACTGGCCGTTAATGGTGCCAACACCACAGCATCAAATCCAGCATTAAGTGGATCTCCTGGTACTTGTGGTTATGGTAATCTCGATGGCAATAATGATTATGTAGTTTTACCGGCAAGTTTTCCAAGTTTAAGCGGCAGTTTCACTATTACCGCCTGGATTAATGCATCCCAAATTAATAAAGACCAACGCATCTTTGCAGATGATGAAAATAATAATAGTGGCTTTGCATTTAGTCTTGGTGATAACGGTAACGGTAAACTACGGTTTTTCTCGCGTAATATTAGCCCCGTGATACTCGATACCGCAACAGCCGTTATTATCCGTAATCAATGGCATTTCGTCACTGCGGTACATGATGCCAGCGCAAAAAAACGCAGCATTTATGTTGATGGTAATCTGGTCGCACAAGATAGTAGCGCCTATGGCGGAACCTGGGGAACCGATGGTGGTGTTGCCAGTATTGGTGGTGAGGTCGATGGTAGCAGTGAAGCTAATCCAAATTGGCGGTTCAGAGGTAACATTGATGAACTGCGGGTATATAATCAGGCACTCACCGGCTCAGAAGTTAATGAAGTTAAAAATTTGCGACACCCCTGTTTAGTCACTATCACCAGTTTTACAATTTCACACGACAATAATGGTATCCATTGTTTAAATGAACCAATCACAGTTTCTGTGGTTGATGGTAGTGGTGCTATTATTAGCAATTATACCGGCACCATTACCTTAGACACTCAAACGGGTAAAGGCAGTTGGGTTTCAAGTACGGGTGCTGGAACACTAAATGATGTTACGCTCAATGATGGTCTTGCCAATTATACTTTTGTTAGCGCAGATAACGGTGTTGTTACTTTTGACCTGGAGTACAAAGAAGGTAATGATTTATTCAATATTGATGTTTATAGCAGTAGTAATACCAGCCAACGTGATGATGATACTGAAGGGGACATTATATTTCGTCCTACCGGTTTTGTCGTGACACCAAATCCCTTCACAACACAAATCGCGAATAAACCGTTTACCCTGACTTTTACTGCGGCTGGACAAACACCATCTGATCCATTGTGTGGTACTATCGAAACCTATACCGGAAACCAGAATATTAAATTCTGGTCGACCTATATCGATCCCAATGCAACAACAGTAATCGGCTCTCCTCAGGTAAGCATTAATGGTACAGCGATCGCAAACAATGAAACGGCTGCAGTAAATCAAAACATTGTTTTTAATCTGGGGGTGGCAAGCGTTAGTGCAAATTATCCTGATGCCGGTCGTATTCAAATAGCGGTTAAAGACGATAGTAATACCGGTGCTCCACCTGCCGGTTTCGGTGACGAAATTATTGGCGGCATTCCTTCATTTGTTGTCCGTCCTTTTGGTTTCGACATTAGCATTCCAGCGAATCCAAAAGCGATTGATCATACCGGCAGTGCATTTATACGCAGTGGTGTCAGCATCGGAGACAGTTTTACGACAATTCTATCGGCCAAGCAATGGGATAGTAATGACGATGTTGATAACAATGGTATTCCTGATGGTTATGCTGATAATGACCCGACCAATAATGCCAACCTGGCAGATAATGTTACCACAGTAAATTTTGGTAACGAAACGGTGAAGTCCAACATCATTTTAACTAGTAGTCACTTTCATCCTGATATAGCCAATGGTGGCACTGCGGGTAACCTGTCCGGCTCTATGACACTAAGCGCAAGTAATGGCCTGGCCAGCAGCTCTAATTTGCGCTACTCCGAAGTTGGTGTAATAGAAATCAGTGCCAGTACCAGTAATTATCTTGGTAGTAATACTGTAACCGGTAAATCTGATGCTGTCGGACGTTTTTATCCAAATCATTTCACCATTAGTGGTACATCGTTATTAACCCAACGCAGTGATATTGTTGGTTGCACCGACGGATTTACTTATATGGATGAAAACTTTAGTACCACTTATACAATTGAAGCACAAAATGCGGATAATAACATTACAACAAACTATGAAGCGGATAATGGTTATGATTATGCCTATTTATTTTCATCAGGAAATTTAAATCTGAAGGCGATCAATGATCCCATCGGCACACCGTTAACACTGACCGCGCGTGTCAATCAAAGCGCATTTACCGGTAATTTCATTAATGGTAGCGCAACAGCAACTACCAGCATGTTATTACAACGTCTAGCCAGCGCTGATGGTCCGTATAATGATTTGCGTATCGCAATAAATCCGATCGATACAGATAATGTCAGTTTACAAAATTCATCGTTAAACCTCGATCCGGCACAAACGGGTTCTAATACCCACCAACAACTCACTAGCGGTAACGTGGTGTTTGGACGAGTTAATATTAACAATGCTTTTGGTTCAGAATTTTTACCACTAAATATTCCGTGGTATACCGAATATTATGTCAATGCTCAGACAGGTTTTGCAATTAACACTAATGATAATTGCACACCACTCACTACCAGTAACCTGGATCTATCCAATGCAATTGATAACCCGGCCGCAGGTGTTATGTCTATTAATATTGCTACCAGTAATACTACCGGTGTGGTTAATAATAATCCGGTAGTTAGTGGTGTCGCTAACTTACGTTTTAGTGCACCTAATCAACCCGGTTATGTTGATATTGGTGTAAACTTAACAGATCTCGGATATTTACAATTTGATTGGGATAACGATGGTAATCATAATAATAACCCAATTACCGCACGCGGCACATTTGGTTCTTACCGTGGAGATGATCGAATTATTTATTGGAAAGAACTATTTTAATAGAATTATTTATTAAATGAAAAAATCCATTTTTATATTATTACTTGGAATTACCATAATGATAGGTGGTTGTGTTCCATTTGGATTGGCCATTAATAATTCGTTTAGTGTCAACGAAGTTCTAAATGAAGCTATCACAGTTAATCAAAATTTCACTACTGCCATTATTAAAGTTAATTCCAGAAATCTTATTCTACCCGTTTTAAAAATACATCTAACGACAAATGAAATAGCAAATAATAATAACTTATATGATAATGAATATGATGCTAAATTTCGATTCCCGTTAAATCTGGTTGTTACGAATAATTTTGATAAAAAACTCTATGAATACAGTACTATTCTTAAATGGAATCACGGCTCCCGGTCTTATGACCTAAATGAAGTGAACTCACGCCAGGGGAAAGTTATTGTTGCTATTGATTTAGATAAATTTTTTATACCACCACCCGGTGATATCAAAGTGTCAGTATTCCTCGGTGAAGATACTTTTTATTATGCCAAAATACTCTCAGCCAATCTAATCATTTATGACAATGTATATAAACATACCCGAGCTATTGTTACTGGCATGGTTATAATTTTAGCGGGAATAATAGTCTTTATTATTGGACTTGTTATGCTAATATTTTACCAGGTTAAAACATCGACTAATTCACCTAAAATATCAACTGAGACTATCAGTCAAGATACTCAAGATAAACCAAATAAAAAATCAGAAACTGATTTAAATCGTTCTACAATAAATACATATGCCATGTTATGCCATTTAAGCGCTTTTGCGGGTTTTATATTCCCTTTCGGTGGTATCCTGGGACCATTAATTATGTGGCAAATAAAAAAAGATGAACATCCTTTTATTAATCGCCATGGTATTGCAGCATTAAATTTTCATTTATCAATGTTTATTTATTATTTCGTTGGTTTTCTATTAGTCTTTATCGTAATCGGTTTTTTCGTTTTAATGGTACTTGCAGTAATGGATTTAGTGTTAACTATAGTTGCGAGTATAAAAGCGAGTAATGGTGAAGAATACCGTTATCCACTTGCGATTCCATTTATTAAAATTCCCTTAGCAGAATAACAATAAACTGTTTTATCCTTAACAATTCTTTACTCTGTTAGGGAACCTATAATCTGGTTAGTTTTAATTGAAAATGTCAATTACAATTTAACTAGTTAATCAGGAGTTAACATAAGAAAAATAGTAATTTAAACCCGGTTGGCTTCGTGAATTGATTCGTTTCTTGTCGAACTATTACTCAGGTTTATACAATTATTTTAATAGTTTCTTTTTGACCTTTTCTTCTTAAAGAACAGTAGTTCAATTATCACTTAAAACATATGTTATAGAAAAATATATTTTTTTAATTTTATAAATTTCTTGCGTCCGAAAATTTTAAATCGTTAGCCTATAAAATCAATATGTATTGTTAATTAATCACAATAAAAAGCTACATTAATTTTTATTTTAAAATAATGACTTTTTGTTATTTTACTGCTAAATATTTAGGGGAGATTATTTAATAATGCAGCGCATAAACTTAAATGTACGGCGAAAGACTGGTTACTCTATTGGTGTAATTATAGTTACGCTAGTGATAATCAGTTTAATTCTGCCCCAATCAAAAATATTACATGCAAATGGTCCGAGTAACACTGGCCATAAAAACTTGAAATGTCGTCATTGTCATACTATAGAGGTTGGAACAATACGTCAGCGACTTCAGGCAAATATACAATACCTTTTTGGTCAACGAACTAAAGCAGTGTCATTTGGCTTGAAACCTGTATCAAATGAACAATGTATCTTTTGTCACGACAGACCAAATGATCGACATCCGGTCTATCGTTTTTTTGAACCAAAATATAAAAAAATACAAAAATTAATTCAACCTCAATTTTGTATCTCGTGCCACATTGAGCATTCCGGAAAACGTGTTACAAGTAAAATGGATTTTTGTAAAAATTGTCATTCTAAATTAAAAATTAAGAAAGACCCAGTTACAAAAACTCACCAGAAGATAGTATTAGATAAAGACTGGTCTAGTTGTTTAGGATGCCATGACTACCACGGCAATCATCGAATGAAAGTGAATAAAATATATAAGAATAGAATTTCAAAAAACAAGCTAGCAGGATATTTTAATTCCATGAAATCTCCATATTCAAAATCAAAATTTTATAAAGTACCCGCTAATAAGTTAGAGGACTAAATGAATACTAAATATTTTACATTATTAATTTTGCTTGGAGTTATTTTATCAATTTTTTTATTTGTAACTGCACCACCGCCATTATTGAGTGACGATAACACGTCTAAAAAAATATCGGTCGAAAAAATATTAAAAATATTAAATAATGAAAATAAAATCGTAAGATCAATTTATACAAAAGAAATTGTAATTAAAGGTAAAAAATCAGGCTTAAAATTTGATGAAAAATGGCAAGAGGATGGAATTATTGCAGGTCCGTTGCCAGCACAATTTTTACGTGAAACCGCAAAAAATCTGGAACGACGACCTGTACGACTTGGTTTGTATTTAGGTTCTGATTATCCAATTAATGAAGCCAATAAATTAACAGGGACACAACTCAACAAATTTAAAGACATTAAAGAAAATAATAAGGATCAATTTTTTCAGGTTATTGATTTGGGAATATATGTTTATATGTCAGCTGATATCGCCATTGCAAAAGCATGTGTCAATTGTCATAACAAGCATACACAAAGTCCAAAAAAGAACTGGGTACTTAATGATGTCATGGGGGCTACTACATGGACATATCCAGAAGAAAAAATATCAATTGAAGATGCAATAATAATGATTTCAGAATTTCAATTATCAGTTAAAAAAAGTTATGAACGATATATAAAACATATAACCAGTAAAAAAAATCCACCATTAATCGGCAAGCAATGGCCAATAGAAGGTTATTTTTTACCCTCAACGAAAGAGTTTATGAAAAAAATAACAACAAAATCTTCAAGTATGATCTTATCTTCGTTAATTAAAATTTCAAATCATTCAGATGCATCCCGTACATCAAATGTAAAAGGCCTGTAACAATGAATTTACCACTTTTGAATAATAATTTTTACTTTAAGCGCAGATTACGAACAAAGATATCAAATAGTAATATTAATAGCATAATATACGTAATTATCGGTTTAATAATACTAATTTTATACATTACACAATTAACAATGGATGAGAAGTTTGATGTTTTATCCAATTTTCAAAATAATTATACCTATAAACAAGTAACAGGTTATTTATTATTAATTTATGTTATGTATCAATTTAGACTTGCAAAAGCACGTAAAAATACAAAATTAATTCGTTATCACTGTTGCGTGCATAAGATTCAAGGCTTATTCGCACCATTGGTTTTATATGTTCATTCAATGGAGCTCGGTTATGCCTATCAAGTATTATTATCTAGTCTGTTTTTAACAAATTGTTTAATTGGTTTATTGAGTCCACAACAATTAAAAATAGCTAAAGTTAGTTATGTTAATTCCTGGTTAATTGTACATGTGGCAATCGCAATTTTAATTGTAGGATTAAGTTTTTATCATATATTCATAACGTATTGGTATTCTTAATTATGATAACTTTATTTAATGTATCTAATATGCCACTGAAAAAGACAAGTAAAATATCGCACATTTATTAATGCCTGCTTTAGCGCAAACAGACGTGCATACATTAGAAGTTAATTAACTGATGTTAATAAGTATAGAGTAATTTTAAATCACTCCGACCCTGAGGTATCCCCACGAAAATTTGATCCAAAACAAGGAGTTAGAGAAAATAAA
>JBGMQW010000034.1:0-21747 GCA_048060815.1 Thiohalomonadales bacterium
GTTTCCCGGAAATACCGAACTTTTAATACGATATACTGGTCGCTCAGAAAAATGTCGCATGATTTACAATATAAAACCATTAAAAAAATATTAATTGATTACAATGTAGACCCATTCGACTTTTGTCGTAATCAAGCAATGTCCTGGGAGATGATAAAGGAAATTTCTGAAAGCAAAATAGGTACTATTGGTGCACATACTATTAAGCACATCGCCCTTAGTAAACTTTCTGAAATTAAAGTACGAGAAGAAGCTGAATCAAGTCGCGATTTAATTACCAAATATATTGGTAAAATAACTCGTCATTTTTCTTATCCTTTTGGTGATGTTTCTTCTGCAACGACACGAGAATTTAAAATTATTAAAGAGCTGAATTTTGCCACAGCAACAACAACCCGAAAAGGTTTGTTGTACCCGGAACATGCTCAACATCTTCATGCCTTGCCAAGGGTATCATTAAACGGTTGTTATCAAAAACAACGTTATATTAAATTATTTTTAAGTGGTACTCCATTTGCACTATGGCAAAAATTTAATCGAGTTAATGTAAATTAATTAACCTTAGATTTGCATAAGAAAAAAGGTACTATCAACATTATTAGCCGCAAAGGTTTTTAACACTGTATAGTTACAAATAATTATGATAAATATACCCTTCTATAAAACTTTATAATATTGTCGACCATTTTATCAACGCTATAATTCTGTTTTACAAAATGCTGCAATGACTCGGCATTTTTATTAATGTGTTGTGGATTATCTAATACCTTTTTCATAGCTTGAGCTAAAGCATCACTGTCCCCTGGTGTTATTAACTGATCTGAATATGGACCAAATATTTCCGGGATTCCGCCAACATTAGTTGCCACTAAAGGAACCTTGGCCGCAGCAGCTTCTAAAACAATATAGGGAAATGACTCAGCTAGTGATGGTACAATGACACATCGTCCTAGTGCAAACGCAGTGGTTGCTGGATAAATAGCTGGAGACAAAGTTACATTATTCTCAAGTCCTAAATCTTTTATCTGTCGTTTATATGAATCTATATCAGGACCTGCACCAGCAATCAAAAGATTCAAATTGTTTTGTGAGTTTAATTTCGCAGTTGCCTTGAGTAATACATCAATACCTTTGAGTTTTCTGAGTTCACCAATAAATACGAAGTCCTTAGCTTTGTTATTTGGTACGATCGAGGTAAACTCATTTTCATGCAATCCATTATGAATCACCTGGTGCAAATTTGAAATATTACCGAGCTTACGAACATAAGTGTTATTGCTATACAAACTTTCAAAAATCAGTCCATCGGTACGATGTTTAAGCATACGCTCTAACATTAGGTAAACAAAACCAACCGGAGACATTATTGAATAATGTAGAGAACCACCATGTGTGGTGTAAATTATCCTGGTAGTAACAAATTTTGATATTAATCGTACATATGCGCCGCCTTTGGCACCATGTCCATGGATAATATCGGGTTTAAGTTCGGCACAAATCCGATTCAACGATGATACTGCTTTAACATCAGACCAACTTATCGTTCGCCCCATCGGAATCCGAAACACACCAAGTTCGCAACTAGCTTCAAGTTCCTTTAATAATTTTTTGCTATGATCATCACCAGTATTGGAATCACATATTAATCCGAGTTTTAAATCATAATTTTTTTGTCCACGTATCAAGTCATAAACATGACGAAATAATCCTCCAACCGGAGCACGAAATACATGAATGACACGTTTAGGCGCATCATTTTTTTTTAATAACGTAACCATATTTAGAGTTAGTCTATTTTTCCCACAGAAACCCAACTAAACATACGAATAAGCAACTTATTAATGATACATACTATAGTTTAATAATAGGTAATTAGTTACAGATTGAAAAGTAAAAACAAGTGTATACTGCCATTAAAATTAATTTGGAATAATTGAATTTTTTAATTATGCAAGTTCAGTATATGCAAAAACTTATACATACAATTATTCAAAAGATTACTGAATTACTTTCGAATAAGTCTAATCTTGCAGATGTTATACATGCCGCATCAATAGTTATGTTCATCCGTGTGTTAGGTGCAGGTGTACTTTATATTTCTCATATACTGTTGGCGCGTTGGATGGGAAATTCCGAATTTGGTATTTATGCCTATGCCTGGGTATGGTTAACAGTACTTGGCGTTATCGCACCATTTGGTTTAAATATCGCCGTAGTAAGATTCTTACCGGATTATTTGTCGAAAAAAAAGTGGCGCCGAGTTATTGGAGTCATTCGACACAGCCAATTATTTGTACTTTGTAGCAGTTTAATTTTAACGGCATTAGCAATGCTCACAGTATATACAACTCGCTCATGGATCCCCGATTACTACATAACTCCGTTATATATTGCATTTGCATCAATACCGATTATCGCATATATCGACTTGTACGAAGGAATGTCACGTAGTTTTAACTGGATTAAGCTAGCTTTTACACCATCCTATATTTTACTACCAACCGCATTAATTCTGCTAATAATCGTGATTATTGTTGCCGGTATTACACCAACTGCAAGTATTGCACTCAGTGTCGTATTTATCGCTGCTATACTAGCATTAATGCTCCAGGTATGGATTTTCCATCGAAAAATTCACACCATCGTTCCTCAATCAAAGCCTGTCTACCATTCACTACATTGGCTTAGAAACGCTTTACCATTTTTACTTGTTGATGTTTTTTATCTGGTATTGGCAAATACTGATATCATATTACTGGGGAAATATATGGAACCGGATAAAATTGCAATTTATTATGCTGCGGTCAAAACCAGCAATCTGATATTATTTATTTTGTTTGCTGTTTCTGCAATATCGGCAACTAAATTCTCCGAACTATACGCACAAAAAAAACACCAACAACTCAGTGAACTATATTACGGTTCAGTGCGTTGGACTTTATTACCTGCTTTAATAGCCAGTGTTATTCTATTTTTAGCGGGCAAGCTGTTACTCTCTTTTTTCGGACCAGCCTTTGTCGATGGTTATGTAGTTTTAGTAATATTAACTATTGGTATTTTATTTAAATCTGCTGTAGGACCAATAGACTTATTATTAAATATGACAGAAAATCAAAAACCTTGCGCTGTTGTATTTGGATATAGTGCAGGTTTAAATATTATCCTTAACTTAACATTGATCCCCTATTTTGGTCTAATAGGAGCAGCTTTCGCCACTACCCTATCGGTAGTCGTAAGCACCGTATGGTTAGCTGCATTAACAAAAAAAAATCTGAATATTCACGTATTTAGGTCATTTCATTGGTAAGTTTATCCTAAATTCCAAGTTCCGCTGTCGTATCGCAACCACTAAGCAGTCAACTCCTGAGTCCAGATTAATTCGTAATTTATGAATATTGATTGATCTCGCTCAATGCAAGATACCCGTATTGCAGCATATAATCATATATCACTAACATAAAAATTAAACGTAACGTGACAAATGATATTGAACACATTGATTTCAGTAATGGATGTAATACACCAGGCGAAATCACAAGTTCTGTTTGTAATATTATCCATATTAACAATCATAAACCTTATGCTTGAGTTACAAGTACAGGCCGATGAATTAACCCGAGGTGATAGTGTCATTACCCGGCAACACCCTGAACTTGATCCACTAGGCATACGGATAGGGGGGTTGTTTTTGTTACCCAGATTATTGATAGGAGTAGAACATAACGATAATATCTTTGCAGTAAACTCTGGAAAAAGGAGTGATACCATTACACTTATCGAACCAATAATTGAACTTGTATCCAATTGGAATATTCACTCACTTGGGCTGAAATTAGATTATGTCGCTGCACGTTATGCTGACAGTGGAGATGAAAATTACGATGATTATTCAGTTGAATTACAAGGACGTGTGGATATATCAACTAATAATTATTTCAATGGCACTACGAAATATGAACAACTCCATGAAGCTCGTACTTCACCCGATGATATCAATGGCATCAGACCTACAAAATACACTGAAACAAATATACTTGCATCGTTTACGCATAAATCAGAGCGAAAGTTATTTCTAGTTGACGGTACTATCACAGCACTGGATTATGATAAAACCCAAACAACTACCGATGTAATTAATAATGATGATCGTGATCGAGTAAAATCAGTTGTAAATATACAACTAGGTTATTTCGCCAATTCACGATCACAGATATTTATTCGTACAGGTGTGAACGCCATTAAATACGACCAGGAAATAGACAACGAGGGTTTCAATAAAAAATCGCATGGTTATGACCTGGTAATTGGAACCGTACTACTATCCGGGGTAATCGATACAAATTTCTATATTGGATATCTAACTCAATTTTATAAAGATGGTAGATATGATGATATTGGCGAAAACACTTTTGGTGGAGAACTCGCCTGGAATCCATCAGGACTTACTACTATTACCGGAAGAATAAATCGTCAAATTGATGAAACAACTTTTGAATACAGCTCCAGCAGCCTGGTCACAGATTACGAGCTGGCTATTGATCATGAATTACGACGTTATTTAATATTGCATGGCGCAATTTTACAACAACAACTGGATTATAAAGGTATTATTCGTGAAGACGATGTATTTAATGCCAATGTTAGTGTCATTTATAAACTCAATCGAAAAATAAATATTGGGTTTGACTATAACTACCAGGATCGTAAGTCTGAACCCTATTTAGATGGTAGCAATAATTATAAAAACAATATATTTACAATTTCGGTTAAAGGACAAATTTAGTTTAATTGATTGATTTTTATATCAGGAGTAATTATTTGTGAAAATACTATTTCAATTAGCTATTATTTTATCGTTAATGTTAATTTTTTTATCCGCTCAAAGTGTCACTAAAAGTGAAGATTACCACTTAGGTCCTGGTGATAAAATCAGAGTAACGGTATATGGACATGAAGATCTATCCGGTAAATTCGAAATTGATGGTACAGGACGTTTGTCGCTGCCATTGATACCTTCTGTTAATGCTACTGGTTTAACAGAGCTAAGATTAGAACAGGCTATTATAAAAAAACTTAAACCAGACTATCTTGTCAATCCTAGAGTTAGCGTAGAAATTTTAAGTTATCGTCCATTTTATATTATTGGTGAGGTTAAAAATCCTGGTAGTTATTCCTATGTTAATGGTATGGCAGTGGTCAATGCTGTCGCCGTTGCTGGTGGTTATACTTATCGAGCTAAAACCAGTGCGGTAACTGTAATTAGGGAAAAAGATCAAAACCGGAAAAAAATGGAAGTGGATCAAAACACTAAAATTTTTCCCGGTGACATTATAGAAGTACCAGAAAGATGGTTTTAATATTACGGAATTAAAAATGTTTAACAGGAATAGTCATGAATAGTCCCGAAAAGTTAGTTATTGATAATCAAAACTTATCTACCAGTGATATTGGTCTTAGAGATATTATTGCAACTATACTGAGTAGAAAAAAAATTATCTTATTAGTCGTTCTCATATTCACCCTTATCACTAGCGGTATACTTTTTTACATTACACCTCTTTATACAGCTGAAACATTATTGATGATCGAAAGTCGGAATGTAAACCTGACCAATATTAAAAATGTAGCAAACGGCTTATTAATGGATTCAGAGACAATTGAAGGCGAAATTGAGGTTATTCGATCACACTCTATGGCAGAAAGCGTAATAAAAAAACTTAACTTAAACAATGATCAGGAATTTAATGATAATGTGCAAAATAAAAGTAATAACATTTCAAATAACATACATTCTGAAGTTATTGATACTTTCCGGAAACGAATTTCTATTTCCATAAAAGGACGGTCACGAGTGATTTCAATAAAATTTTCTTCGGAAAATGCTGAAAAAGCGACTACTATTGCTAATACAATTGCAGAAACATATTTATTAACCCAATTAGAAACAAAATATGAAACTACGCGACGCGTTACTGAATGGTTAAGTGAGCGTGTTACTGCTTCTCGAAAAAAAGTTATAGATTCTGAAATTACAGTCGAAAAATTTCGTCAAAAAACCGGCCTATTACAAGGAAAAGAAACAAGCTTATCAACACAACAACTTACAGAATTAAATACCCAGCTTATTTTAGCTAAAACCGCTCGTGCGGAATCTGAAGCACGTCTCAATCAAAGCAATAAAAATGATATCACTAATACATTTGAATCTTCCAGCGAAGTATTAAATTCAAACTTGATACAAAATTTACGAGAGAAAGAAGCCGATATTCAAAGAAAAGCTGCTGAACTCAGTTCTGAATACGGTAAAAAACATCCGAAAATGTTGAATCTTCAAGCAGAATCTAACAGTTTAAAGAAAAAAATTAAAACTGAAGTAGATAAAATAGCAAGGGGTCTCAGCAATGAGGTCGGCATAGCACAGGCACGTGAAGCTTCGCTACAAGATAGTATCAATAAATTAAAAAAACAGATTGCTGCTTCATCAAATGATCTGATTCAATTACATACTCTAGAACGTGATGCAGAAGCAAATCGAGCTCTACTTAAAATACTTGTAACCCGAATGAAGGAGGCTGGCTTTCAAGAAGACGAAAATTACCAACAAGCAGATGCACGTATCGTATCTCTTGCTAATATCCCCGATAAACCAAGCTTTCCAAAGAAACGTCCAATTTTAATACTAACTATTATTGGCTCAACTATTATTGGCTTAATTATTGCCTTTTTGTTAGAGCACCTTAATAAAGGTTTTCGGAGTGGAGAAGAAATTGAGCAAGTATCAGGGATATATTCACTCGGGTTTGTCCCATTAATTACTGATTTATCCAATTTGAATAATTCACCAAAAAAATATCTTTTAAAACATCCTAAATCTGCATTCGGTGAATCGATTAATACTCTACGCTGGAACATCACACTTCCAAATCAGGAAAATCCATCTAAAAAAATTCTATTCACATCAACCACTCCGAAAGAAGGAAAAACGACTATCGCCATCAGTTTCGCGATAATGCATGCCCGAGCTGGTAAGAATGTTGTGGTTATTGATGCTGACTGCCGTTTACCAAGAGTGGATAAAGCCTTATCACTCAAATCTGAACCCGGTTTAATTGAAATTCTCAAAAATGACTGTTCATTTGTAGATGCCATTCAATATGACAAAGAAACGGGAGTTAGTGTTATTACTGCTGGTAAAATAACACTCAACCCTAGTGATTTACTGGCATCAAATAAAATGGATATATTAATTGAATACCTTGCTGATATATATGACCTTGTTATTATTGATTCGCCCCCAGTGCTAGCTGCATCTGATGCAGTAATATTATCCAGAAAGATAGATACTTCCGTCTTTGTTGTTCGTTGGTTAGAAACTAAACGTGAGTCTGTTAAAATTGCTCTAAAACAAATGCAAAATAACGGTGGCCCAATCGCAGGTGTTTTACTATCCATGGTTGATGTCAAAAAACATTCTCTTTATAACTATGGTGATTCATCTTATTACTCCGGACAATTAAAAAACTATTATGCAGAGTAAGTTACATATTAAATTTTGGTTGTTTTCATTTTTGTATAATAAAGCATCGGCCCCCATAACATCGCTAAAAGTAAGTACAAATGTCGCCAATGAATATTATGGATGACCAAACTTTCAAGCAACAACCCAATAAAAGATGCCACTATTACAATATAACTATCACCAACCTCGGGTCTGGAAAAACAGAAGCGAATACTTCGTACTAGACTATAAATTATAAAAGTACTGAATGAGATTAAACCTAACCACCCCGTTTCAATTAACACCTGTATATACAAATCATGAGCTTCTGTAGAAAGAATACTACTTGATAAACCTGGCCCTACACCAAGGGGATACTCAAATGATTTGTCCAATGCTACAAACAAGGAACTGAAACGGCCTCCGTACTCAACGTCATAAGTTTGGAGCAATTTCGCTCTTTCAAGAAATAATTCATTAAGCTCGGGTGTAAAAATAGCCCAGGTAACTAGAGCAACAGTGATAAGTGAAACAATACCGCTCAAAAAACCTAATCTAAGCACTTCAGCTAACGATGGACGAAGCACTAATCGTAGTAATATATAGATAAACATCGAAATAATTAAATTAGCCCATGCCCCTCTAGAAAAACTAAGCAGGATTCCAAATATAATTAGTAAGAATAGGAATAGTTGTCGCCAAATATGTCTCCGAGGAGTTCCTGTTAATTTTGAAAATAAATATAGTGCAACAGGTACTAAAAAAGGTCCAAACACATTTGCATCTTTAAACGTGCCACTCGCACGACCTTCATAAAGAAATAACTCGCTCCCGGGTATTAGTCTAAAATATGCAAGAATACCGACAGAAGCCGTCAATATTGCTGCCACTATATAACCATTCCAAATTATCTGTGTTGCCTGTTTTGGATTTGCATAAATAACGCTTGTCAATAATAGCCACGTCATAAACAAATATATTGTGACCGCCATATATTTTATTGAGGCTATAGGGTCACTCGAAAAAATACTTGAAATTATATTTGCAACAAAAAATATTCCTATTAATATTAAAGCATATCCTGTCTCTTTGGGAATTTTTAATCCTGTTGAGAATAAGATTGCAAAAAGGAAAATGGCTAATATGTCATACGCTGCTGGTTCAAAAAGTACCAGAGAACTTAACACCATCAAAAACCAAATAGATTTCAGTTGTAATGAATAATGACTTGATTGTCTGTGTGAATCCAAAATGTGGTAACTTACTAGATAATATTATGTACTTCTATGATACCTGTTTTTTTAAATAAAAAAACTAAATATTAAAAAGCATTCTTATCCATCAGCTTAAAAGGAGTCATGGCCATTATTTTTATATCCATCAATGGTGACCAATGCTCAATGTAATAAATATCATACTCAACTCGTTTCGCAATTTTTTCAACCGTATCAGTTTCTCCGCGCCAACCATTCACCTGTGCCCATCCAGTAATACCAGGCTTAACATTATGACGCACTGCATACTCTGTAACGACATCCTGGTATAACCTTCCATCAGCACTAGCTTTAATCGCATGGGGTCTGGGGCCAACTACCGACATTTCTCCCTTTAGAACATTTAAAAATTGCGGTAATTCATCCAGGCTGGTGCGACGAAGAAATTTACCTACCTTTGTTACACGTGCATCATCTCTTGTTGTTAATTTTTGAGCATCATTGTCTTGCTGATCAACAAACATAGTACGAAATTTCAATACACCAATAAGTTGGTTATTAAATCCAAATCGATTTTGTTTAAAAAAAACTGGTCCAGGACTTTCTAATTTAATGAGTAATGCAATTACCAGCATTACCGGAGATAAGAATAACAGAATAAAAAATGAAAATAGACGATCTTCGATACTTTTTAAAATAGACATCCAGTCATCAATAGGTTTTTGAACTACACATAACATATTAGTCCCACCATATTGTTCGAATTTACATTGTGGAAAATCTGAGCTAATCAAATCAGGTCCAAGACGCACTCTAACGGGTAACACTTTTAATTTTTTTAATATTTCAAGAATACGTTGCTCTGCCACCCATGGCATCATAACCAGAATATCATCACAGGGGAGCTCTCTTACCTTAGCGATAAGATTATCAATATTACCTATAACCGGGATATTCCCGATTTTTTTAGGCGCTCTATCTGATCTGTCATCAAATATACCCCGTACATGTATCCATGGGTATTTTTCAGGTTCGAATTTTTTAAGCCATCTTGCAGTTTGTTCTCCACCGCCAATCAACATAACGTTCCGCGATAATTCTCCTGATTTTGCTAGTTTATAAAGGATCGAATAAAATCCGGTGTGTAATAAACTAAGTAGAGTTATAAACATTAACAATGTGCTAAACACCCAGACCCGTGATAAATCTGCTGAAACTTTAAATACAAATCCTAATAACAATAAAAACAAAAATACTGAAACACAAGAAAGTAGAATATGTTTAAACTGCGCAACTGGTTTTTGCAATAATTCAAGTTTATAAAATCCAGTGAAGTATAATAATCCCAACAATAATATTAATTGAATGATTAATATTGAAAAATTAGCTAGAAAATCATGACTGTCCGGATTACCAATATAAATAGCTGTTATAGTAAACCCGGAAGCAACTAAAATAATAACATCAGTCAATACCATTAGACTGGATATAATAGCGTTAGAAAATTTTCTATGATGCGAGAACGAATCTACATACCACTCTTTTATAAAGCTATGATAGCTGTCCATCACTATCCCCCCAGGTTACAATTCCATAAAGTATTATTAACTTAGGATCAACTTACCACACCTGGTAATTCATCCAAAACCCCGATAAATATTACACACCATTTTTTTTGGATAAAGCCTTTTTATTTAAGTCTAGGCTATAGTAATTTTGCCGTATTGATACTGATCAATGATAAAAAAAATAACCCCGAAATAAATGTCTATATATAACTAAATGATTTAATTTTATACAATCACTAATGCGTGATGAATTATTTTTTAATCCGGACAAAAACCGGATTTGTACTAATCGGAATAACATCATTTTCAATCACCATTGGTGTTCCAACTGTATTAACAATATCTATTATATCAGCAAGAACTAATCCATCTTGTAATGATGAAAGAGCAATTAATTGTTCAGTATCTGTTTTACTCCATATCACTAGAACTACCTCGTTAGCACTTTCAAATGGATAAACTAAAATATTATTTGGAATAGTTCTAATTGCTAGTGGTAACTTTTGATACAAATTCGCGTACATGTTTATATAGCTGGCATACACCGGTTTTGGAAAACCCCAAAAATCGCGCATACCAAAATTATCTTCAGCATAATTACGTGACTTACCATTATCCTGATAGTTATACCAAAATACTTTTTCAACCCCCAAATTTAAGGCCAAAACATGAATTTTAATTAAATAACCAGATACTTCTTTTGCATTCAGACCTTTGACGCTATCACCACTTTCTGGATAACCAAAAAAACCACCAGGATAATTTCTATTTTCGGGGGCACCAACTTCGGTGAACCAAATTAGCATATTAGGTCGATTTTCCTGTTCCAAAAGTTGGCGTACCCCATCTAAATAATCAGGTAACCACAGTTCCGGGCTTTTAAAGTCTGGCCAGGCATAAGGATGTAACGATAACACATCAAAATACTGAGCGGCTGTACTTTGCAGGAATGCCTGTATGGGCTTCAAATCCAGCTCTGCAATCTGATAAATCAATTTAATTTCAGGGTTTACAGCATTAGCAACTTGACGAATGATCTTTGTTTTTGCCTCTAAATTTTTCCAGTAATAAGAATCGTTAAATCGAGCTTCCAGATTCTCTTCTAATCCAAGCTCCCAAAATTTAATTGCAAGATCAGCTGAAAAATACCGTTTAATTTTTATCTCAAGACTTGATAATTGTTGCGCTGAAATTGGTTTTTTATCATCACTGTACCATTCATCATCTAAAATTAATGGCAATTCAATTACACCAAGATCACGCCGTTGTTGCATTTCCCCGGCCCACTCATCCGGAGAAAATGTTTTCCATGTTGTAGTCTTAACCCAGGTAGGAATATAGGGATCATTAAAATCTGCCTGAACTATTCCGAAAGGTGACTTTGCATTGGTGATTCGTTCTAAAGTTGTTTTTGGTGTAAGAATAACAAACCCGTATTCACGTGCTTCCCCTGCTTGACGTTCAGGCAAAACCAGACTGTCATTTTCTGGTTGTAAGGTTAAACCATAATAACCCACCTGATCATCAGGAGATTTTATAGTTTTTTTTTGGCCTGATAAAAGCACTACTGGCTGACTATATTGACGTCCACGGAAATCTGTCCAGAAATAATACAGTTTCGCGGTGTTTGAATACTTCGCTGTTATATCAATAGTAAATGCTTGCCCCGAAGCATGAACATGGTTTTTTGAGTTATCTTGTATCGTAACTTGCACATTACTCTGTGTGTAGTTCGAGTCTAAAGCATTTTTCCCGAGCTGCTCTACTTTGCAACCCTGGATAAATAAAACCAAAGATATTAAAAAAACAATACTAAATACTTTTTTCATAGCCATTTCCATCGCTGAAAGATCAGTTTTAATCGTGCTTAGAAAAATTTTACTTATATGTGAATTAGTAACATAAAAAGCAATACCTTTTATTGAGTTAGATCAATACTCGTTTTAAAATTTATGCATATAATTTATTTATATCCATAGTGTGAATTATTATTAGAACAATTCTCATCATGTCATTTTTTAAGCTGCACATATTCAGCATATTTCGAGTTAACAATTATTTGTTTTACAACATGTTATGAAAAAACAAAAAATCATCAATTTTATTTTAGGGCTTCTCTATCCACTTAGGCTGCATCGTCTTCGAGATCTACCGGGTTTATGGATAGCAGTAATACGTTATTACCTGGTACCGGCAGATCCACTTAAAAGTTTTCCTCCGGTTGAAACTGCAATGAAACATCCAGATGGATTACTTGCCATTGGTGGTTCATTTTCTACTCAACGCCTACTTGATGCCTATCGAAATGGAATCTTTCCCTTTAGTCATTTGCCACCCATAAAATGGTGGGCTCCTGAAAATAGAATGGTGCTTATCCCTGAAGAAATACATATTGAAAAAAACGTTCGTCGTTTACTACGACGTAAAATTTATAGTGTTACTTTTGATAAAGCATTTCGCGATGTTATTTTAGCTTGTCAAGAACCACGCGAAAAAAAGAAACCTCTTACCTGGATTAATGATAAAAATATTACCGCATTTTGCCAGCTTTTTGAAAATGGTAATGCTCACTCGGTTGAGGTTTGGGATGATCAAAAACATCTTATTGGCGGTATTTTCGGTATATCTATTGGTGCTGTTTTTTTTAACGAATCACAATTCTCCAGAATCAGGGATACCTCTAAACTTGCTATGGCTTACTTGAATTGTCATTTGTATAACTGGGGATATCAGATTCACGATTGTATGAAGTTCTCATCACATTTGGAAAGACTCGGTGCTCACTTAATTCCACGAGCTCAATTTAGTATGTTGCTAAACAAATGGTGTGATAAACAATGTGTCCAGGGCTTATGGAAAATTGATCAGAATCTGGATGTGGCGCAATGCTTGACTGAAATGATGAACAAACATAAATGCAACACAACATAAATTCATTTTAACGGGGCTCAATGATGTTATTAACACCACACAGAAACAATAATTTATATCGGTATCAATTAAATGACTTTGATAACTTATCACAGGGTACTAAAGGGATTTGTGTTGAAACAATAACTAGTACCGAAACATTTTCAAAACTGGAAAAAGTGTGGTGTGAACTGTGTGATCGTGCACCAGAACACAGTTTCTTCCAAACATACACATGGACCTGGAGCTGGTGGAAATATATCGGTGAACCTACTGGTTACGCACTACGTTTGATTACTATTCGGGAAGATGGACGATTAGTACTGATTTGGCCGATCATTACCCGAAGACAAGGATTCTGGATTGTTGGTTCGTGGTTAGGTTCTGAAACAAATCAGTATTGTGATGTTATAATTGAAGCTGGAGTAAATAGAAATACCTGGCTTAAAACTGCATGGCATGCGATTAAAACCGATTGCACTATTGATGTGTTTCGCCTGGAAGGAATACGAAAAGATAGTGCCATAAGACAATTTCTTAATAAAAAAAATGGAAATTTAAAATCGGTGGCTAGCTCAGTATACATTAATATTCATGAGTTTCCGGATTGGCAAAAATTTAGTATCGGTTTAAAGCGAAAATTCTGGAAAGATCTACTTCGAACCCGTCGACGTTTGAATGAAAAAGGTCAACTTGTACATAAAATTCTTAATGATCCTTCAGAAATCAAAAAAGCCATTTCAAAATCAATTAAATTTAAACTTGAATGGCTCAGAGCACGCAATAATTACGGTAGATTACTGGAAAAACCTGAAGCAGAACAATGGTTGATTAATACCGCTTTGGCAGCACATTATAACAATACATTAATAATGACTACACTTAACCTCAATGATGCCATTATAGCGTGCCAAATCGGATTCCTCTATCACCGATCTTTTTACTGCTTTTTAGGTGCTTATGACTTAAACTACAGCGCATTTCAACCCGGTAAAATTGAAACTTCTGATACATTAAAGTGGGCATTTGAGAATAACGTAGACACCTATGATCTCATGCCCCCATTAGAAAATTACAAAAAATACTGGGTACAACATGAAGATAGCATTGAAACTTTTACGAGTTATGCAACGAGTTGGGGTAGAATGAGTAAAATATGGTATAACATTGGTTTGCGTGATAAGGCAATTGGAATTTACCATCATCTACCCAGAAAACTCCGCAAATTTAGTGCTCAGCTACTTTCTAATTGAAAATCTGAAAAATTAAAATATTAACCAAACATTATCTGCTATCATAAGCCTACGACCCTATCCATCAACAAAGTTAGATATTCTCGTGATTACAACAGCCTTCTCATCACTACCATTAACACCCGAACTTTTAGCCAATATCCAGTCGCTGAATTATAAGAAAATGACGCCAATTCAGGCTCAAAGTTTACCTGCTATTATAGAAGGTAAAGATTTATTGGCACAAGCAAAAACCGGCAGTGGCAAAACAGCCGCATTTGCAATTGGTTTATTACATAGACTTGAAACTCAACGTTATAAAACACAGGCTCTGGTTTTATGTCCAACACGAGAACTTGCTGACCAGGTTGCCAAAGAAATTCGCCAATTAGCTCGTGTGATTGCAAATACAAAAATTTTAACATTATGTGGCGGCACGCCATTCGGTCCACAACTATACTCACTGGAGCATCATCCTCATATCGTAGTGGGTACGCCGGGACGACTATTAAAACATCTGGAAAAAGGCTCATTAAAATTAGCAAACTTAACAACGCTGGTTCTGGATGAAGCCGACCGTATGCTGGACATGGGTTTTTATGAAGACATCATGCGCATCATAGAAAAAACACCAGATAAAAGACAAACCTTGTTATTTTCAGCTACCTACCCCGATCAAATAAGAGAAATTAGTGAAACCATCCAGAATGATCCGGTTGATGTTCGAGTAGAAGCTTTGCATGACAATAAAAAAATAAAACAGATTTTTTATGAAATACAAAAAGGCGATAGAACCAAAACACTGGTAACACTATTACAACATTATCAACCACAATCAACCGTGGTATTTTGTAATCGCAAACAACAATGCCAGGAACTCGCAGATGATTTACGGGCTCAAGGTTTTCATGCACTAGCCTTACACGGTGATCTCGAGCAAAAACAACGTAATCAGGTGTTAGTGCAGTTTTCCAACAAAAGTAGTTCAATTCTAATAGCAACCGATGTTGCATCACGCGGCCTGGACATTAAAGATCTTGAGGCCGTTATTAACTTTGAGTTATCGCCTGATCCCGAAATTTATATTCATCGTATAGGACGTACCGGTCGTGCCGAAAAAAATGGTTTGGCTTTGAGTTTATTTATGGCTTCAGAAGCGAAAAAAGTTACTGCTATTGAAGAATACCAAAATAATTCTGCACGAATCGATAATATCACAACATTAAAAAACCGGGAATATTTTAAACTTATCCCGCCAATGATAACCTTGTGTATTAATGGTGGCCGAAAAGATAAGGTACGTGCTGGTGATGTATTAGGTGCATTAACGTCGAATACTAATTTACCCGGAAAACAAATTGGTAAAATTGATATTTTTGACCACGTTACTTTTGTCGCAGTGGAGCATCAAATTGCTAAACAAGCCTTAAAATGTTTATCCGAAGGTAAAATCAAAGGACGAAAATTCAGAGTACGAAAACTGCATTAATATGCCGGTTGAAACCATTAAAACAGATGTACTCATCATTGGTGCCAGTGCATCGGGTTTAATGTGTGCTATTGAAGCAGGTAAACGTGGGCGTAAGGTAATTGTTCTGGACCATGCCAATAAACCCGGGAAAAAAATACTAATGTCGGGTGGTGGTCGTTGTAATTTCACTAATTATGAAATTAGTGCCACTAATTTTATATCTCACAACTCCCACTTTTGTAAATCGGCATTAAGTCGTTACACACAGTGGGACTTTATTGCAAAAGTGACTGAATATCACATTCCATTCCATGAACGTGATCATGGCCAATTATTCTGTAATAATAGTGCTAAAGATATTCTCGATATGTTACTTTCTGAATGTCACAAAGTGAATGTTACTATTCAGCTTAATTGCACTATAACTGACATTAAAAATAATAATAAGAAATTCTGTTTAAGCACTTCAACAAGACAAATTCAGGCAGAATCATTAATCATAGCCTGTGGTGGCTTATCAATTCCAAAAATGTGTGCCAGCCCACTAGGTTATAAAATTGCTGAACAATTCAAACATCATATTTGGCCAACCTCTGCAGGATTGGTTCCGTTTACGCTACAACCTGGCGATAAAAATAATCTCGCCAAACTATCGGGTATTGCAGTAGAAAGTATCGTCAGTACTGACGATATTGAATTTAGAGAAAACATTCTTTTTACACATCGAGGTTTGAGTGGCCCGGTTATTTTGCAAGTTTCCTCTTACTGGTTACCCGGTGAAGCCATTATTATTAATCTATTACCGGATCTCGATGTTGTAGAATATTTAAAAATAAAACAAATTATAAATCCAAAAACTAAATTAAAAACGATATTAAACGAATTGCTCCCTAAACGGTTAATTTTAACCTTATTAAACCCCGAAGATTTAGAAACACCTTTACATTCACTTTCTTTTTCGCGCTTTAATTTAATCTCCACTCAACTGCAACAATGGCAAATAAAACCAAATGGCACAGAAGGATACCGCACTGCCGAGGTAACTTTAGGAGGTGTAGATTGTAACGAGGTATCTTCAAAAACCATGGAATCCACTCTGGTCACGGGATTATACTTTATCGGAGAAATTGTTGATGTCACCGGATGGTTAGGTGGTTATAATTTTCAGTGGGCTTGGTCATCTGGATGGTGTGCAGGCCAATATTGTTAAGTTTATTTAATTCAGAGGCTGATATTTAACTTTATAAATCTGCTTATAAATTACCGGAACCATTATCAATGTTAAAATTGTTGCAAACCCTAATCCAAACATAATAGTCACTGCTAATGCTGAGAAAAATGCATCAAATAATAATGGAATCATACCTAAGATAGTGGTAATCGCCGCCATTGATACCGGACGCATCCGGCTAACAGCTGAATCAAAAATTGCAGAGTACATTTCTTTACCTTCATTAATTTCAAGATTGATTTGATCAACCAACACTATACCATTCTTGATTAACATACCAACTAACGCAATAAAACCCAGTAATGCCATGAATGTAAATGGCACCCCGGTCGATAATAAACCAATAGTGACACCGATCAGTGCCATTGGCACTGTTGCCCATACTACCAATGATTGTCGAAGTGTTTTGAACAACATTACAGTAATCACAAACATAAGTAATAGTCCAATGGGTAATGCACCCATTAATGGACCCCGAGCATTATTAGAGTTTTCAAATTCACCACCCCATTCTAATTCGTAACCTTTTGGTAATGGAATATTTTCTATTTTTTTACTAACACGTTTAAAAACATCATCTGTGGTTTCGTCACCTAATATATTCGGATCAGCCATTG
Source organism: Thiohalomonadales bacterium (assembly GCA_048060815.1). Taxonomy (GTDB): domain Bacteria; phylum Pseudomonadota; class Gammaproteobacteria; order UBA6429; family Thiohalophilaceae; genus CAYQUC01. The sequence continues at coordinate 17,742 of JBGMQW010000034.1, forward strand.
CTATAATTGTACGTTTACGGTTACGCCGATTGATTATTGGATCTTCCCAAGTCGTTTTAAAACCTGAAACAACTTGTGATATCGGAATATAGCGTTTATAAACCGGGCTCCAGATTTGAAGATCAGGCATGCTATCAATATTCAATCGTTCGTTGCTTGGTGGTTGTGCAATTATTGGCATTAAAGTAGTACCATCACGGTATAAACCAATATTTTTTCCGGAAAAACTCATTAATAAAACATCATCAAGATCTTTTTTAGTGATACCGGTTTTACGTGCTTGAACCTCAGCAAATTGTGGCCGTATGACTTTCGTGCGTTCTCTCCAGTCATCACGTAATGAAGTTATAGCTGGATCGAGGCGCATGATTGCTTTTGCCTGCTCGGCTAATTTGTGCAACTCAACAGGATCCGAACCACTAAAACGTGCCTCCAATCTTCCCATCGTCGGTGCACCTAATTCAAATTTTTTAAATCTATGTTGCGAATCAGGATAATTTTCTTGAAATTCTAACTCAATTTTATTTATCAATGAATCAATATTCTCGTAGTCGTCTACTTCAATCAGTAGTTCGCCATACCCGGGAAATATTTTTTCGGGTGAATAAGTCAGCATAAAACGTATTCCGCCTTTCCCAGTATTAGAACTAACCTGTTTCACTCCTGCTTGCGTTCCTACCCAACGCTCCAGTTCTTGCAGATCCTTAAAAGTTTCTCGAATATCAGTACCCTGGGGGCGCCAGTAATCGACCAGCAACATAGGTGTTGTCATATAAGGGAAAAATACAACTTTCACAAATTGAAAACTATAACCACAGACGATTAATAACACTATAGATGCTATTATCGTTACTTTTGCATTTCGCATACAGAAATTAAGAAAACGTTTATAGTAAACAAAAAATATACCCGCATAAGGATCATTTCGAGAATCAGTTTCATTATTATTAGTTGCTTGATTTATTTCTTCTTTAAAAAATAAATCCGCAAAAAATGGTGTTAAGCTAACTGCTGTAAACCAACTCAGCATTAATGATATCAATAATACATAAAATAACGAGGCCAGCATTTCACCAGATGAATCGTCAGACAAACCGATCGGAGCAAATGCAGTAACGGCAATCACTGTAGCGCCGAATAACGGTATTATAGTTTGTTTAACAATAGCAGATGCGGCTTCAATTTTACTCAGGCCACGTTTCATGCCTATTAAAATACCTTCGGTAACAACGATGGCATTATCAACCAACATTCCAAGCGCAATAATGAGCGCACCTAATGATATACGTTGCAGTTCAATATCATACAAACTCATGAATATAAAACTACCCACGACGGTTAAGAACAAGATCAATCCAATTAATAATCCGCTACGTAAACCCATAAACAACAATAAAACTGCAATAACAATAACTACTGCTGCTAATAAATTAACTATAAAATCCTGAATGGAAGCCTTGACTAATTTTGGTTGGTCATAAATCGTCATCAATTCAATACCAACGGGGCGTGCGAATTCAAGCTCAGCTAAACGTTTATCAATTTTAAGGCCAACTTCAACAACGTTATAACCTGATGCAAATGATATCCCTAAACTGATAGATTCATTACCATTAAACGAAGTTAAATGCACTGGAACTTCCTGAAAACCACGTCGGATTTTTGCCACATCACGTAAATAAATTAATTTATTCGATCCGGATTCACTTATAAGCAGGTTTTCCAATTCATTAACATTTTGAAATTCCCCGGTAGGGTTAAAACGAATATACTCTGCTGATAATTTTACACCACCGGCATTAGAGACAATATTTTGCGCCTGAAGAATTTCATAAATCCGGCTGTAGGGAATACCCAAATTAGTGAGTTTAGTACGCGAAATTTCGACAAATACCTGTTCCTGTTGCTTACCCGCTACTGTAACTTTACCAACACCCTCTATTAATACTAATTCCCGGCGTAAATAATCTACATAATCCACCAACTCTTTATAAGTATAACCATCACCAATAACTGCAAACAATAAACCATAAACATCACCAAAATCATCATTAACAAGTGGTGCACTAACCCCGGGTGGTAATTGAGTTTTCAGGTCATTAATTTTACGCCGCAATTCATCCCAAATTTGTGGTAACTCATCCGGACCATAAATCCGTTTCATCCTCACGGTTATTTGTGACAAACCAGCTGTAGAAATTGAAGTGATATAATCAACATATTGTAATTGCTGGATGGCATTTTCAAGTGGATAGGTGACTTCTTCCTCCACCTGTTGTGGTGAAGCACCTGGATACTGAGTTATTATTACAGCATCTTTAACTGTAAATTCGGGGTCTTCCAAACGCGATAAGCTTTGGTATGATAAAGCACCACCAAACAGAATCAATATGGTTATCATCCAGGAAATAACTTTATTTTTAATAAAATATTCGGCTATATTCATTATTAATTTTTTTAATTATTATTTACGTTGATTTACTATGTTATATAAAATACGATTTTATAACTTCAGTGAAATTATGTTATAAACCTCGCTCACGTACCCATTCACGAACCTGTTGCCCTTCTGTAAGAAAATGTACACCTGCAGCAATAATTTTATCCCCGTCTTTCACACCAGTTTTAAGTTCAATCCCAAAACTGTTTAATTGGCCAACGGTAACAGCTGTTCGACTAACCGTCATAGAGTCCGGTGTCACACGCCAGACATAACGTTGTCTGGAATTCACCGGTTCATCATTAGCAGCAAAAACAGATTCTACCGGTACTATTATTGCGGTACTTGATCCCATAATTTTTCCGAGATTCACTAGTACAGAAACCGTCATACCGGGTAAAACCGTAAATGAATCTGGAGTATCCATCGTTAATACCACCCTATAGGTCTGGGTTTGTGGATCAGCCTGGGTATCTAACTCTTTCACATTAGCAGTGAATTTTTTGAGTGGATATGCATCAAAAATGACAGTCGGAGGATATTTTTTACCCTGACCTATTTTAACGTGTGCCATAATACTTTCAGGTAATTGAAATGCGATATCAACCGTACCCTGCGACTGGATAGTCATTATTGTTTGCTTGACCTGAATATTTTCATAATTTTTTACCGGGACGCTTGAAATCACGCCATCAAAAGGCGCACGTAGATTAGTATCGTCCAGATTCGCTTTTGCGAGCTCAAGATCGGCTGTTGTAGCTTGTAGTTGAGATTTCGCTTTATCGTATTCAGCTCGAGGAACCAGACCTTCTTTCACCAACTCCGACATACGTTTATATTGTACCTTGGCCAGATCAAATTTTGCCTGTTTATCGTTCACATTTAATTTAAAATCACGTGGATCAACTTGCGCCAATAATTGACCTTTTTTAACGATATTACCCGATTTGATTGGTAGTTTAATTAATTCTCCACTTACCCTGAAAGCGAGTTCCGAGCGATCGGTAGCTTCAGTTTCTCCCGGAAAAGAACGAATTGCAGAATTTCCACCCGTTGTTATGGTAATAATTTTAGCCGGCCTTATAACTTTTTTTACAGTTTCAGGTTCTTTAGCACACGCACCGAGTGACAGAATTAAGATTAATATTGTACACTTAATAAACATTTCAGGAGCTAAGAGTAAACCCCTTTTTGAACCAAAGGGTGTATTGAAAACAATCATGAGGTAGATTCCAAATCAGAGAGTTAATTAATAATATGTTAATCGATTGAAGACGATTTTTCACAATATGTGATAAAACATTAAACGTCAAGCAACGTGCACAGGAACTAAATAGACTTAAGAACTAACAATAAGTAATACAAGTATAACGAGTTTAAAACCAGAATCAATATTATAGTTACTATCACTGCTGTCCCGTTAAGAAATCAGTAATACACGACAAGTCTCGGAATGATCGAACCATCAGCTTGGCGAAGACATTATAGACATGAAATCACGCAACTCGATAATCACGACCATTCCTTCTCCCTCAGGGAGAAGGCCAGGATGAGGGGATATATAAA
>JBGMQW010000035.1:0-21194 GCA_048060815.1 Thiohalomonadales bacterium
CGCGATTATTGTTAAAAAACAGGCTTAATTTACTGCAATTTAATCCTGAATTAATCAGGAAAATATAGCATATTTAACATATCTTCTTTTAAGGAAATCAAATTAAATGGTTAATAATCAATCTAAACTAGTTTGGAATTATATTCTTTGGTTTTTTATTATTTTTACGGTATCAAGTAGTAACGTATTTGCTCAATTACCGGACTTTACTGAACTGGTAAAAGATAATTCTGCTGCTGTTGTTAATATCAGCACCAAGCAAAAAATGAAACACCCCAAAGTTCCGTTTGATCATAAAAATTTACCTCTGGATCCGAATAACCAATGGGGTGATTTATTTAATAAATTTTTTGGTGGAGAAGGTCTTGAAATACCTGAAAATGATTCACAGTCGTTAGGTTCAGGTTTTATTATTGATGGCGGTGGTTTTGTTCTAACAAATTACCATGTTGTCAAAAATGCAGATGAAATCATTGTCAGATTGAGTGATCGTCGGGAGCTAAATGCAGAAATAGTAGGAACAGATAAAAAAAGTGATATCGCATTATTAAAAATTGATGCGAAGGATTTACCTGTTGTAAAAATGGGTACTTCAACTCCGCTTCAGGTAGGTGAGTGGGTAATGGCAATTGGTTCTCCATTTGGGTTTGATCACTCAGTATCGGTTGGTGTTATTAGTGCTATTGGGCGAAAACTACCTAATGAAACCTATGTGCCATTTATACAAACTGATGTTGCTATAAATCCGGGTAATTCCGGAGGTCCTCTATTTAATTTAAATGGTGAAGTTATTGGAATTAATTCACAAATATACAGTAGAACCGGTGGTTTTATGGGGCTGTCATTTGCCATTCCGATGGATATTGTAATGAATGTGGTTAAACAATTAAAAACAACGGGCAAGGTTACTCGTGGTTATTTGGGAATTCTAATTCAGGATGTAAATCGAAAGCTTGCAGAATCATTTAATATGAAAAAACCACAAGGCGCAATAGTTCTAAAAGTATTACCTGATAGTCCCGCAGAAAAAGCTGGCTTTAAAATTGGTGATGTTGTTATTGATTTTAATGATAATGAAATTATATATTCTTCTGATTTACCGGTGGTAGTCGGAAGAACTGAAATAAATAAAGAAGTGGATGTAAAAATTATTCGGGACGGAAAACAAAAAACCATCGAAGTTACCATTGGTGTTTTACCGACAGAAAAAGATAGTGTTAAAAAGGCTTATAAACATACAGCTAAAAAGATGAATCGTATGGGAATAGCTGTTACTGAACTCACAAAAGAGCAACGGAAAATGCTGGATGTTGATAAACGTGGGATAATAGTTAAAATTATTCAAAAGAAGAGTCCAGCATACAATGCTGGTATTCGTAAAGGTGATGTTATTTTGATGATAAATAATAAAAATATAACCAGTGTTTCACAGTTTGATAAATTACTGAAATCATTACCTGCAAATAAATCATTACCAGTATTAATTCAGCGTGGAACATCACCCACATTTCTAGCATTTAAATTGTCTGAATGAGTAAAGACAAGCATGAATTTACGGTATATGTAAAACATTCTTGTCATTTATGCGATGATATGCTGACTGTACTAAATGAGTTTCTTGAAACCCATTTAGTTGATTATAATGTGGAAATAATCGATATTACTAATGATGTTCAATTAGAACAACAATATGGTCAGTTAGTACCTGTTTTGTTTGAATCAGGAAATGAAATCTGTCATTATTTTTTTGATGTAAATCGTTGGCATGAATATTTCAGTTAACTTTGAATTTAGCGTAGAATAGTGGCTATGGATAATAGCAACTTTTCATCGTAATTTTTAAGTTATTGATTATAAAGTGATATTTAATTTAAAGGCGCGTTTACTGCGCCTTTTTTTGTGAAACCAGGACGCGAAAGTCTTGTAACAAATGGTGCTAGTGTGGGTGATCAATCCCTTATAAGAAATTTTTCAATTATTGCTCATATTGACCACGGTAAATCAACCATAGCAGATCGATTTATTCAAATTTGTGGCGGTTTAACCGAACGTGAAATGGAAACCCAGGTTCTGGATTCTATGGATATAGAAAAAGAACGGGGTATTACAATTAAAGCTCAAAGTGTGTCACTTGCTTTTGACTCAAAAGATGGAAACACTTATCAATTAAATTTTATCGATACACCAGGTCATGTTGATTTCTCGTATGAAGTGTCACGCTCACTAGCGGCTTGTGAAGGTGCATTACTAGTTGTTGATGCTTCGCAAGGAGTAGAAGCACAAAGCGTAGCAAATTGTTACACTGCAATTGATCAAGAGTTGGAAGTAATACCGGTTTTAAATAAAATAGATTTACCTGCGGCAGACCCTGAACGGGTTTGTGTTGAAATTGAAGAAATCATTGGTCTTGATGCGAGTAATGCACTAAAAGTCAGTGCAAAATCTGGTGAAGGAATAAATGATTTACTGGAACAAATTGTCCAAGAAATTCCCGCACCTACCGGTGATCCTGATGCACCTCTGCAAGCACTGATTATTGATTCATGGTTTGACAATTTTTTAGGTGTTGTATCTTTAGTGCGAATTAAGAATGGCACTTTACGAAAAAAACAAAAAATAAAGATCATGTCTACCGGTGGTGAATTTTTAACGGATTTTGTTGGTGTGTTTACACCAAAACGACATGATTTGGAACAGTTATCAACTGGTGATGTTGGTTACATTATTGCAGGAATTAAAGACATTGAGGGTGCTCCTGTTGGCGATACAATAACGCTTGCGAATAACCCCGCTTCAGAAGTACTTACCGGATTTAAAAAAATACAAGCTCAGGTCTTTGCTGGATTATTTCCAGTAGACGGCAGTGACTATGAAGACTTTAGGGATGCCCTGGCAAAATTACGCATAAATGATTCTGCTTTATTTTATGAGCCAGAAACCTCAACCGCATTAGGATTTGGTTTTCGTTGTGGATTTTTGGGTATGCTGCATATGGAAATTGTTCAGGAGCGGTTAGAACGTGAATATGATTTAAACCTTATTACCACATCTCCCACCGTGATCTTTGAGGTGTTAACTAAAAAAGGTGAAATTCTTAAAGTTGATAATCCGGCTGATTTACCTGAATCTAATTATATTGAAGAAATTCGTGAGCCTATAATTACAGCAAATATTTTAGTACCGCACGAATATGTTGGCAATGTTATTAAACTTTGCATTGAAAAACGTGGGGTTCAAAAAAATATACATTATGCTGGAAACCAGGTTTCAATTCAGTATGAATTACCTTTGAATGAAGTTGTTATGGACTTTTTTGATAAATTAAAATCAGTGAGCAGAGGATATGCATCACTCGATTATGAGTTTTCATGCTTTAGAGAAGCTGATTTAATTAAAATGGATATCTTGATTAATGGCGAAGGTGTTGATGCTTTATCACTAATCGTTCATCGTTCACAGTCTGAATTTAAGGGCCGTGAACTAGCAGCCAAAATGAAAGAGTTTATTCCACGACAAATGTTTGATGTTGCAATTCAGGCAGCAATTGGTGCAAAGATTATAGCGCGAACTAATGTAAAAGCGTTACGTAAAAATGTTACTGCAAAATGTTATGGTGGTGATATTACGCGTAAGAAAAAACTACTTGAAAAACAAAAAGCAGGAAAAAAGAGAATGAAACAAATAGGTAGCGTCGAAATCCCACAAGAAGCATTTCTTGCAGTTTTACACGTGGGGAAAGAAAAATGAATTTTGATTTTGAATTAATTTTAACAATTTTGGTATTAGCATCTGGTTTTATTTGGCTGGTAGATATTATTTTAGCCAGATTTGTATTTAAAAAAACCAGCAGTAGTAGTAAAGACGAACAAATAGATACCAGTCATGAAAGTCGTGGATTTATGATTAAATCCTATGACAGCATTGTTGAATTAGGAAAATTTTTATTTCCAGTGGTTTTTGTCGTTTTAGTGCTACGCAGTTTTGTTGCAGAACCTTTTAAAATTCCATCGCGCTCTATGCTACCAACATTAACGATTGGTGATTACATTTTAGTAAATAAATTTACTTACGGGGTACGATTACCTGTTATTCATACCAAGATAATTGAATTTAGCGAACCCAAAAGAGGTGAAGTTTTTGTATTTCGCTATCCAAAAGACCCTTCTTTGAACTATATTAAAAGGGTGATAGGTTTACCTGGTGATAAAATTGAGTACTACGATAAAGTATTGCATATCAACGGTAAACCGATTCCTCAAGCGTATCAAAGTAGTTATCGGATAGATGATATTGGAGTCGCGCAACTGTTAACTGAGCAATTAGGTGATATAACGCATGAAATGCTCCATATGCAACCTTATCCGCCACGAAATAATAAATGGATTGTTCCTGAAGGGCATTATTTTGCAATGGGTGATAATCGAGATAATAGTAATGATAGTCGATATTGGGGTTTTGTGCCGGAAGAAAACCTGGTAGGGAAAGCATTTTTTATCTTCGCTCACTGGGGGGAATGGCAACGAGTCGGGTCCATAATTTAATTTTAAATTAAACAAAACGTAAGCAATTGGGTACATAACAAATGAAAAACATAAAGTCACAAAACGGTATGACCGGTATAGCCTGGATGATTGTAATTTTTTTACTTGGTTTTTTTGCTTATATCGTTATGATATTATTCCCTATTTATTTGGAAAATAATAATGTGAAATCTATTATAGGAGATTTAGCTAATAGTAATGAAAATTTTAGCTCAGCTGCGAAATTACGAAGAACGATTAAAAAGCGTTTTGATATTAATATGACAACATCAGTCACAGCTGCTGATGTTGAAATCTCACGAGATGCGAATGTATTTTTAGTTAATATCGATTATGAAGTAAGAGAACCGTTTATTGGTAATATCGACTTATTAATAACTTTTAAAGATGAAGTAGAAGTACCTGCCGTAAATGAATGACTTATCAAAACTTATAAATTATAAGTTTTCTAATATTGCATATCTTGAATTAGCGTTAACGCACCGAAGCTATGCAAAAAAAAATAATGAACGAATGGAGTTTTTAGGTGATTCCATATTAAATAATATAATAAGCATTGAAATATATCATCGTTTCCCGGATATTCCAGAAGGTGATTTAAGTCGATTAAGGGCAAACCTGGTAAAAGGCGATACACTCGCGAAAATTGCTCTTGAATATTCAATAGGTGAATTTGTAAAATTAGGGCCCGGTGAATTAAAAAGTGGCGGTTTTCGCCGTACCTCAATATTGGCAGATACATTGGAAGCCATAATTGGAGCAGTTTATCTGGATTCAGATTATAGTGTCGTATCTGGATTTGTTTTAAATTTATTCTCAGGTTATCTGGATGCATGTATTCCCGGTGATGAATTAAAAGACCCTAAAACACGTTTACAAGAATATTTACAAGCGAATGGTTTGTCTATTCCCAACTATGATGTTATTAAAATAACAGGCAAATCTCATCAACAAAATTTTTCTGTTGAATGTTTCCTTCAATCTATGAATAAAAGATTTAATGGTGATGGTACGAGTAGGCGCAAAGCCGAACAACAAGCAGCTAGCACGGCATTAAGATATTTAAATTTATGAAACCAGAATTTTCATTTCGTTGTGGTTATGTAGCGTTAATTGGACGTCCAAATGTAGGAAAGTCCACATTAATGAATCATATATTAAAACAAAAAATCAGCATTACTTCACGTAAACCTCAAACTACTCGACATCGTATTTTAGGCGTTAAAACAACTGCTACAGAACAGGTTATTTATGTTGATACTCCCGGAATTCATGTTTCGGATAGAGCAATGAATCGATATATGAATAAGTCAGCAAGCATTATTCTTCATGATGTTGATGTGATTTTATTTATAATTGAGGCACATAAGTGGACCGATGAAGATGATAATGTGTTGTTGCAACTTAAAGACTCTTCTGTACCAATTATTGTGTTACTTAATAAAATAGATAAGCTCCAGAATAAAGAAAAAATACTACCACTAATAGCAGAGTTATCTACTAAAATAGACTACAAAGAAATTATCCCGATTTCTGCTACTAAGGGAACTAATGTTAAGGAATTAGAGAAAACGATACTTCAATATCTCCAGCATTCCGCAGCCTATTTTCCAGCAGATCAAATTACTGATAAAAGCGAACGTTTTATGACAGCAGAAATTATTCGTGAAAAGTTGATGCGTGAATTAGGACAGGAACTTCCCTATGATCTAACAGTAGAAATTGAAAAGTATTCTGTAAAAGATAAGTTAACTAAAATTGCAGCATTGATCTGGGTGTCACGTAGCTCTCAAAAAGCGATTGTAATAGGAAAAAATGGTAATCGATTAAAAAGTATTGGTCAAAAAGCAAGAATCGACATTGAAAAATTAATAGGGACTAAAGTATTTCTAGAGTTATGGGTTAAGGTGAAAGAAGGTTGGGCTGATGATATTCGAGCCTTAAAAAGTCTGGGATATAATGATGACTGATAATAGTCGTTTTTCACTTCACGAGGCATACATTTTACATAGTCGTTCATATAAAGAAAGTAGCTTGATTATTGATTTATTCACACGTGATTATGGTCGTGTATCTATCATTGCTAAAGGGGTAAAAAAAAGCAAACGTTCTTTATTGGGATTATTACAACCCTTCACTCCAATTCTCGTATCATGGGTTGGTAAAGGAGAGATGTATACCCTGACAAACGTTGAACTAAACGGAGTATTTAAATATTTATATGGTACAAATTTATTATGCGGTTATTATGTAAATGAATTAATACTACGATTTTTACATAAGGAAGATCCCTATGAAATTCTTTATACAGCTTATTCCAAGGTTATTTCAAGCTTAAAATCAACAAAAGATATTGAACCTATATTACGTCGATTTGAGTGTGATTTATTACAGGAATTAGGTTATGGTCTCAATTTAATATTTGATACGGATAGGGGGAAACAAGTTGAAACTAATAGGACCTATTATTTTGAAATTGAACATGGGCCAACTCTGGAACAAATATCAGAGACAAATATTCAAGTGAGCGGGGAAACTTTGCTTTCACTTGAATGTAATAATTTAGTTAGTAAAACAACATTATTAGAATCTAAAAAATTGATGCGTCATATTATTAATCACTATCTTGGTGGGAAGCCACTGAAAACGCATCAATTAAAGTGGAAGTACAATGTCTAAATCAATATTATTAGGTGTAAATATCGATCATGTTGCAACGTTACGACAAGCACGTGGTACAGTTTACCCGGATCCGGTAACAGCAGCGGCTATTGCAGAGAAGGCAGGTGCAGATGGCATTACGCTACACTTACGTGAAGATCGTCGGCATATCCAGGAACGTGATGTTGAGATTATGAAAAAATCACTATCGACACCAATGAATCTGGAAATGGCTGCAACTGCCAAAATGCTTGCTTATGCGATTAAATTGCTACCAGAAAACTGTTGTATTGTTCCTGAACGCCGTGAAGAGCTAACAACTGAAGGAGGCCTGGATGTGGTTTCACAAATTAGTCACATAAAACAAGCTTGTAAGATGTTAGCCGATGCAGGAATTAAAGTATCTTTATTTATTGATACAGATTTTTCACAAATAGAAGCAGCCGCAGAATGTGGTACCGCAGTTATTGAAATTCATACAGGTCATTATGCTAATGCTACCGAGGTTGAAGATATTCAGAAAAACCTGGAACGCATTAAAAAAGCTGTAACTTATGGTAATCAATTGGGTTTACAAGTAAATGCAGGTCATGGTCTGGATTATGATAATGTCCAGGAAATAGTAAAAATCAACGGACTTGTCGAATTAAATATTGGGCATTCAATTATATGCGATAGTGTTTTTAATGGTTTGGAAAATTCTGTTAGAAATATGAAATCATTAATGTCTTGCGGTGATTTAAATTGATTTACGGTATAGGAACAGATATTGTGCGTGTTGATCGCATGATTGAAAACTTAAATAAATATGGAGATAAATTTGCGCGAAGAATTTTATCAGATCAAGAGTTTAATGAATTTATTAATAAAAAAAATCAGGCTCACTTTTTAGCAAAACGATTCGCTGCAAAAGAGGCAACAGCAAAAGCTATGGGCACAGGATTTATATCCGGTTTGAAATTTTCAGATATTTCTGTAGAGCATGATGATTTAGGGAAACCATGTTTAGTATACTCTGGACGAGCAACTGAGTTTGTTAATGAAAAATCAATAAAAGAAAGTTATTTAAGTATTGCAGATGAAGTGGATCATGCTGTTGCTTTTGTGACACTTGAATATTAATATCAAATATTTTAAGTATTACCAGTTATTTTTTAATATATCTGGAGCATGATGTAAGAGTGATTGTATGGACATTTCTACTTCATCAATATTAAATTGAATTTCGTTTATATTATTATTTTTAATGCAGTTCTCTAATTTGTCAGCTGCTGATTTTAAATCCGGAACGCCACAATAAACGGTAGAACCATGTAACCGATGTGCATGATTTAATAAATCCTGGTTTAAATTTAATTGAAAAGAAGATTTAATGTCGTTTAGTGATTTTGGTAATTCTTTAATTAACATTGTAAATAATTCTTTCGCTAATTCTGAATTACCACTACATTTTTCAATTGCAAGTTTAGTGTCAATAATCATAAGCTAAATTAAATATTTGATAACAAGGTATTAATATATTATTTATCATAGTTTAAAAGAAAATATATGAATTATCCAACAATAGAAAATTTTATTGGTAATACACCTTTAGTTCGTTTACAGCGGCTAAACTCGGGTTCAAGTAATATAATTCTTGCTAAGTTGGAAGGCAATAATCCTGCAGGATCAGTCAAAGATAGACCTGCTCTGAGTATGATTCACGAAGCAGAAAAACGGCGTGCAATCAAGCCGGGAGATACTTTAATTGAAGCCACCAGTGGTAATACTGGAATTGCTTTAGCTATGGCAGCAGCAATAAAAGGTTATCACTTAATTTTAATTATGCCGGATAACATGAGTATAGAGCGGCGTACCGTAATGAACGCATATGGTGCGGAAATTGTATTAGTAGCAAAAGAAGCCAGTATGGAAGGTGCTCGAGATTTAGCAGATAAAATGCAAAAACAAGGAAAAGGAATAGTCCTGGATCAATTCTCAAATTTTGATAATCCGTTAGCTCATTATTTAACGACAGGCCCGGAGATTTGGAGTGATACCAAGGGTAACATTACTCACTTTGTTAGTGCTATGGGAACAACCGGTACTATTATGGGGACTTCAAAATATTTAAAAGAACAAAATTCAAAAATTGAAATAATTGGAGTGCAACCGGAAGAGGGTGCTAAAATACCAGGCATTCGACGTTGGTCTAAAGAATATTTACCCAAAATATTCAATGCCAGTCGAGTTGATAAAACCATCGACGTTAGTCAGTTAGATGCTGAAGATACAACCAGGTCATTGGCAAGTAAAGAGGGGCTTTTTTGTGGAATTTCTTCTGGCGGTGCAGTTGCAGCAGCATTAAAATTATCCGAACAAGTAACAAATGCTGTTATTGTCGTGATAATTTGTGATCGAGGGGATCGTTATTTATCAACTGGCATTTTTCCTGAATCATAAATGTATTAATTACAAAAACAATAATATCAATAATGTCGAGACGTCGAAAACCAAAAAATAATAAACCAATACAAGCTCGTATTGAATCATTAAACACTGAATGTCAAGGTGTGGCACGTGTGAATAATAAGGTTACTTTTGTAACCCAGTCATTACCCGGTGAAGATGTTTTATTTGAATATACAAACAAGCATTCACGTTACGATGTTGGTAAGACTGTGGAAGTCATTACAGCTTCCAAAAATCGAATTGAACCAAAATGCATACATTTTTCAATGTGTGGTGGTTGTCAATTACAACATATGTCTTCGGAATATCAGATACAACAAAAACAGGATATTCTTGTCGAACAATTTAAAAATATTTCTAAGATAGAATTAACTAATATTCAACAAATTATTACAGGTGAATCATGGGGTTATCGACGTAAGGCTCGACTTGGTGTTCGATTTGTTCGTAAGAAAGAACGCGTTCTTGTTGGTTTTAGAGAACGTAATGGTCGATTTCTTGCTGATTTAACACAGTGCGAAGTACTACATAAGTCAGTCGGTTATCATTTACTGGATTTAGCAAACTTAATTCAGTCATTAACAGCATATGACAAAATCGCACAAATTGAAGTAGCTATTGGTGACTCCAATACGGCATTAGTATTCAGAAATTTGGTTGAATTAACAGAAAATGATTCGGATAAAATAATTAAATTTGCAAAAGAATTTAATTTTGATATTTACTGTCAACCAGCTGGACCAGAAAGTGTTTATGCACTCTACCCCGAGGATCCAAAACTGGATTATTTTTTAACGGAATATAATCTGCACTTTAATTTTGAACCTGGAATGTTTACGCAAGTAAATTACGATATTAATCATAAAATGATAAAACGTACAATTGAGTTGTTAGATTTAAAAAAGAGCGATACTGTTTTAGATTTATTTTGTGGTTTAGGGAATTTTAGTTTGCCCATTTCATTATTCTCAAAAAATGTGGTCGGTATTGAAGGTGATCTGAATTTAGTAAAACAGGCCACACAAAATGCAGCTTTAAATGAGATAAATAATACAGAATTTTTTGTTGCTAATCTTATGGATGATTTTACTAAACTTCCATGGTTTCGTAACAAAAAATATACAAAAATATTAATTGATCCACCTCGAACAGGTGCTGAATTAATTGTTAAGGATATTGCAAATTTAGAAGCAAAAATAATTGTATATGTTTCTTGTAATCCTTCAACACTCGCTCGTGATGCAGGGATATTAGTTAATGAATGTGGTTATAAACTTGAAACAGCCGGTGTGATGGATATGTTTCCTCATACAGCTCATGTTGAATCTATAGCATTATTCACTAAATAACCTGAGCTGTGCATGCAGCTCAGGATGAACAACAAATAAAGGCTCAGGATTAATATTTTATGGCAGTCGAGATTGAACGAAAGTTTCTATTAAAAAATGATACATGGCGTAAAAATTGTAATGTTGGGAAAAAATATATCCAGGGTTATCTTGTCGGGTCTGAATTAGCTTCAGTTCGAGTGCGACTCGAAAATGAAAATGCTTACCTTAATATTAAAAGTTTAACACTGGGCGTTGTTCGAAGTGAGTATGAATATGCTATTCCAAAAACCGATGCATTAGAGTTATTAGACAATTTATGTGTTAAACCATTAATTTCAAAAATACGTTATGATATTATGTTTAAAAATAAAAAATGGGAAATTGACGTTTTTGAAGGTGATAACGAAGGGTTAGTTGTTGCTGAAATAGAGCTGGATTTTGAAGAAGAAAAATTTGAATTGCCCAAATTTATTGCTGAAGAAGTTTCTGACGATACTCGTTATTATAATGTAAATCTTGTCAATCATCCTTATAATCAATGGTAAATATTATAAACAGTTCAAAAGAAATTATAATTGATGTTATTACTCAAAAGTTGCAATTAAAACAATCAAATAAACTTCTTTTTGAGACAATTGTATCAACAGCTAAAAATGGCGTTGGAGAAGCTTATGGTAGTGAATGTACACCGAGGGGACGTCATATAATTAGAGCTAAAATAGGTGCTAATTTACCGGAGAATACCGTGTTTGTCGGGAGACGCACTACTAATGAAATCTACACCAAAGCCTTACGCAAGAGTTTTCCACAGCGCGACTGGATTCTGACAAGAATAATGTGGTTAAGCGGGCTTGAAAAAAATAAAAACAGATTAGGCAATGTCGATACCATGAGACGATATATTTACATCCACGGTTGCCCGGATGAGGATGGATTGGGAGTCGCACCGGATTCACACGGTTGCATTAAAATACACAATAAAGAAGTTATTGAGCTATTTAACCGGGTTGATGTTGGTACCCTAGTGACAATTCTGGAGTAAAACTGAATAGACAGATAGTAGACAAATAAGCTACTTTCCATTTAAAATTAATAGATTGCATCGGTATTATCATTAAGTCTGAGCTTCACGTACTAAAAAAGCGTATTATTCCAGCTAAAATCATACTGGAATAACGTATTTACACTATTTTTGAGGGGTTGTAGAGTATGGAGCTTGGACCAATAATGCTGGATATAGCAGATGTTGAGCTAGATCAGGACGATCGCGAGCTTTTGTGTCACCCTTCTGTGGGCGGTGTTATTTTATTTTCACGTAATTATGAAAATCGTGAACAATTATTACATCTAGTAGAGCAAATTCATCAATTACGTTCTCCAAAGTTGCTTGTTGCGGTTGATCATGAAGGCGGTCGGGTACAGCGTTTCCGTGACGGATTTACGCATTTACCTTGTGCCGCTATCTTTG
This sequence comes from Thiohalomonadales bacterium, assembly GCA_048060815.1. Classification (GTDB taxonomy): domain Bacteria; phylum Pseudomonadota; class Gammaproteobacteria; order UBA6429; family Thiohalophilaceae; genus CAYQUC01. Next base: position 12,453 of record JBGMQW010000035.1, read on the forward strand.
GACAACTGCATGATCAAGATCCTCACATTGCTCGAGAATGCTCATATGCAGCAGGATGGGTATTGGCCTCTGAATTAAGAGCGGTTGAAATTGATTTTAGTTTTGCGCCGGTATTAGACCTGGATAGAGATATTAGTAATGTTATCGGTGATCGGGCATTTCATAGCTCACCTGAAGTAGTATCTCATCTTGCAGCAGCTTTTATGAGAGCAATGAATGATGCTGGAATGGCTGCAACAGGTAAGCATTTTCCAGGACACGGTGGGGTTGAACTTGACTCTCATGTCGATATTCCAGAAGATTTACGTGATTACAGCACTATTTACAAAGAAGACATACAGGTATTTAAAAGATTAATTGATCAAGGTATAAATGCTATTATGCCTGCTCATGTTATTTACAAGAATGTTGACTCACATGCTGCAGGTTTTTCATTATTTTGGTTACAAAAAGTGTTACGTGAAAGGCTTGGATTTACTGGTATGATTTTTAGTGATGATCTAAACATGGTGGGAGCATCTTCGGTTAGTGAAAATTATAGTGAGCGTGCCTTTCGAGCATTACAGGCAGGTTGTGACATGGTGCTGATTTGTAATAATCGAGCAGCTGCAATTGAGATTGTTAATGGACGTAATTATCATACAAATTTGACCTCACAAATACGTTTGACACAAATGCACGGGCGAAAAAACACGAGATTTGATGATTTAAAAAATAACGCTAAATGGAAAAAATATGTTAATTATTTACAGGAACATACCGAAAATATATCATCATAAATTATTAATTAAGGTCACTATTATATGGACTATATAAAATCATTATTATCTGAATTTAATATCAAAGATAATATTTGGATTATTCAAGTATTTGTAATTATTTTCATAAGTTTACTATTTAATTATATTCAAGTTAAAATATTAAACAAAATCGAAGCTCGTTTAAATAAAAATAATTTAAAATGGGATGACGCTATAATTTTTGCGATTCGTCGTCCACTAAGTTATTTAATCTGGATATTAGGAGTGTCTTTTGCTGCCGATGTTGTAGCTCTAAATGCGGATTCGCCTATTTTTAGTTTCATCGGACCTCTTCGCGAAGTTGGTGTTATTACAATTATTGCATGGACAATTATTCGTTTTATTAACACTGTAGAAACAAAGATTATTAATTGTGACGATGCTGAAAACAAAGAAAAAATAGATAAAACCACTGCTGATGCAATAAGCAAGTTGTTACGAATCTCGGTTATTATAACGACTGCATTAGTAATATTACAAACCTTAGGCTTTAGTATCTCCGGTGTTCTAGCCTTTGGTGGAATTGGAGGTTTAGCCATAGGTTTCGCCGCAAAGGATATGTTATCAAATTTTTTCGGTGGATTTATGATATACATGGATCGACCTTTTACTGTTGGTGACTGGATTCGATCTCCAGATAGAAATATTGAAGGTACAGTAGAAAAAATTGGATGGCGCTTAACGTGTATTCGGACATTTGATAAACGACCTTTATATATTCCTAATTCAGCATTTGCTACCATAGCTGTAGAAAACCCGTCAAGGATGAGTCATCGACGTATTTATGAAACAATTGGAGTTCGATATGATGATGTAAATAAGCTGCAAGATATAATAACGCAAGTAAAAGAAATGTTACAATCACATGATGAAATTGAACAAAATCAAACAATGATTGTTAATCTTAATACATTTGCAGCATCTTCTTTAGATTTCTTTATTTATACATTTACCAAAACAACTGACTGGATTCATTATCACGAAGTAAAACAAGATGTTTTGTTAAAGATAAATGATATTATTGAAAACAATAATGCTGAAATAGCATTTCCAACTTCTACTATTCATCTTTCAAATGCACCGCAGTTTTCAGGTTTAAATAATAAATAAAAGTTATTAGATATATAGCAGGTATGGAATAATGGCAGACAAACTTATGATTATAATGGTCAATACAGACCCTTCTAGAGTATCAGAGTTAGGCGCTCCATTTTTTCAGGCAACAGTAGCTGCAGCTATGGAGTATCAAGTTGAAATTATTTTGACAGGAGGAGCTGGTGAACTTGCTAAAAAAGGTGTTGCAGAAAAATTGTATGTGCAAGAGGGCAGTGCTAAAACGGTATATGATTTTATAAAAGATGCTCATGAAGCTGGCGTAAGCTTTAAAATTTGTACACCAACGTTGGAATTGTGGGGAGATGATCTAATTCCTGAAATTGATGAAACTGTTGGAGGAGCTTACTTAATCAGTCAAGCAATGGATGATGAAACTGTTACTTTTACATATTAAATAAAAAGTATATGTCTATACCTATTAATCCTGAACTAGTTTTAACTGAAGCAGACTGTTTATTTAATCAGGGTGAAGTGGAATTAGCATTTGATAATATGTCTCTTGCGATTGAAAAGCAATTGAAAGACAAAAATCCGATAATTATCTGTGTCTTAACCGGTGCAATCGTCCCAATGGGGCATCTTCTAACCAGACTCAATTTTCCGCTGCAAATCGATTATTTACATGCAACTCGATATAACAATGGAACTACTGGAGGAAGTATAAAGTGGCTTGCGGAACCAGTATTAAAAATTAAAGATCGAAATATATTACTGGTAGATGATATTCTTGATGAAGGTAAAACTTTATTTGAAATAATTAAATATTGTGAAAAAAAACAGGCAAAATCCATTAAAACTGCTGTTTTAATTAACAAATTACATGATCGCAAAGTAAATATTAAAGCTGATTTTATTGGTTTAAATGTTGAAGATCGATACTTGTTTGGTTATGGCATGGATTATAAAAGTTATTTACGTAATGTACCCGGTATTTATGCTGTAAAAGGAATTTAGCTTATATGAGTAAAATAGCAATTATTGGTGGGACTGGTTTAACATCACTAAATAACCTCAATATTATTCGTCGAGAGATTGTTCAAACACCTTACGGAGAACCTTCCGGTCCATTAACCTATGGTGAGATTTGTGGAACTGAAGTTATTTTTTTAGCACGTCATGGATATGGTCATACCATACCGCCACACAAAGTTAATTATCAAGCAAATATATGGGCACTTCATCAGGCGGGGGCTTCATACATTATTGCTGTAAATGCTGTTGGTGGTATTACAACGCAATTTAAACCTGCAACTTTATCAATTCCCGATCAATTGATTGATTATACTTACTCGCGTAATAATACGTATTTTGAAGAAAGTTTAACTCAAGTAGTTCACATTGATTTTACTGAACCGTATTGTGATAAATTACGACATTTTATTTTATCTCAAGCAAATATAAATAATATTGAAATAATTAACTCGGCAACTTATGCTGTAACACAAGGGCCACGTCTTGAGAGTGCTGCTGAAATAAATAAACTGGAAAAAGATGGATGTGATATTGTTGGTATGACCGGAATGCCAGAAACTGCCTTAGCAAGAGAATTAGACTTGTGTTATGCAAGTATTGCCGTTGTTGCTAATTTTGCTGCTGGTAAGAGTAATAGTTTTATTACCATGGATATAATTGAGACAAATTTAACAGAAGGGATGATTAAAGTGAAAAAAATATTAGAAGCGGTGATTCCTGATATTTTATCGGGAATTAAGAACTAAAAATCATTGTTTTTTAATTTTATAAGGCGTTATAAGAGCGATTACACTGATTACAGGATGATCGATATAATGTAATTCTTTTGAGCGTAACCGTCGCGTTTGCAATATATGAAAAACATCGGGTAACAAATCATCCTCCCCAAATTCATCATTGATAAACTGCTCTGTTATTTCATTTCGTAGTTCACGATATATTAAATCTATTTTTAAATGTAAATATCGAGATAGCACTAGTTTGATGTAACCTGATAAAACGAAACCTTCCTTTTCGTTTATTGTTTCTGTCTCATAATCGGAATTAAAACTTTCACTCTTTAATTGTTCAGATTGATTATTTTCCAGATTATTATGATTGATCGGTGTATCACCAATATCTGTATTTTGTGCAGGAATAAAATGATTAATTTTTACATTTAAAGCATCAACTTTATTCATTCCTGGCTGTCGCCAGGCGGAATGCAATAATATACGATGGAACTTTGATTCGTTTAAATTTGTAGCAATATCATTAAGCCGGTAATTTGTGTTTTCAACGTACTGAAATGAGAGTAAAGGATCATAGTTTTCAGGTAACTCTATCGGTAGCGGTTGACCGATTTGCACATAAGTTTCTGGCTCAGTCTGAACATAATTTTTTTTCCAAAGTTCAGATTGCAGGTATTTTGGTCGTGTATTTTCAAAAATAATAATTTCAACATCGTAATACCGAATATCGCCTTCATCAGCGAAACCCGTCGTAATAATGCTATTATTTATTAAAAAAAATAGTAAAAAAATTTGTGATATTTTATTTAATCTTCTCATACATATCATTACAATTTGCTATTCTAATATTTTAACAGACTTTATATAATTAATCTAAAATTTGGAGCTTTACATGCCAGTAAAAGAAGTTATAAGGATGGGACATCCAATATTGAAATGTGTCGCTTTACCTGTAACTGAATTTAATACATTGAAATTAGATACATTAATAAGGGATATGTTGGATACAATGGAAGCTCTGGACGGAGCTGGCTTGGCAGCACCTCAAATTGCAGTTTTAGAAAGGGTAGTTATATTTGGTATAAATCACAATCCACGATATCCAGATGTTGAGCCAATCCCTACAACTATTTTAATCAACCCGGAAATAACGGTTTTAGGAAATAATAGTGAAAATGCCTGGGAAGGTTGTTTAAGTTTACCCGGAATGCGTGGATTAGTTCCCAGGCCAACAAACATCAAATATAGCGGTTTTGATCAAAGTGGTAATAAAATTGAATCTAATGCAATAAATTTTCATGCTAGAGTAGTCTTGCATGAAGTAGATCATCTCGATGGAATTTTATATCCTGAGCGAATTCAAAATTTAAAAGATTTTGGTTACGAAGACCAAATGCAAGAGCAATTGTTAACAAATTAAATAGAACTATTACGCTGTTATAGCGGTTTCCTAAGTCTGACAGATTACTAATTTTTAATTTTGTGTTTAGAACGAAGTGTATATTGCTTTAAAGTTTTAGGTAGTTGTATATTTTCACCTAACAAAATAAGGACTTTCTCAAATTCATCTTCCGCGATGCTTTTTAAACGGCTTACGATTTGTTTGTTTTTTAACAAATCATTAAAATCATCAAGTAAATAAACACCATAGTGTTTACTACTTTCAATATGCGTTAATATATCACCAATTGACTGAGTGTTTGGCAACGTAATATGTGATGCACCTAATCGATGCATACCTGCATTATTTTTCCAAAAATAAAATGCTTTATTACTAAATCGAGTAAGTTGAGAAAATAATTCTAATACGCGTTCAATATCATCGGATTCGATAGTAACTAGACGATACTCAGCGTCTAACATTTGATCAAGTTGGTTTAAATAACTCATAATATTTTTAAATTAGAACGTACAAATCTTTATAGAAGACCCATAATATCATTTATGTGGAGTAAAAATTGAATAAATTTTTAACTTTTTATCATAATTGACATGATTTATTTCTAATTTCCAATTTCATGTTACTAGAAAAAATCATTGTTTGATTACGACCATTTCGTTTTGCCTCATATAATGCTGTATCAGTTTTTATGAATAATTCTTCAGCATCGTCATTATTTTCAATTTGACCAACACCCAGGCTAATACGAATAGGTATATCATTGTCATTAATAACAAATTTTTCATTTATGACAGCATGACGTATTCTTTCAGCTAATAAATTAGCACCTTTTAAACCAGTATTTGTTAATACAATAACGAATTCTTCACCACCATATCGAAATAAAATATCACAACCTCGTATTTCATTTTCTATACATCGCGATAGATTTTGTAATATTTTATCACCTGCCGCATGCCCATATTTATCATTAACATTTTTAAAGTAATCAATATCCAGTACAATCAAGGATAGTGGAATATTATGACGAATCGAAATATCTACCTCACGTTTTAATACTTTATCTAATGCACCTCGGTTGTTTAAACCGGTTAGAGCATCACTATGAGCAGCTTTTAGTGCCTTTTGGTATAATATAGAATTACGTAGAGGGTGAACCAGGTGACAAAGTAAATTTTCAAGTATTTCCAGATTAGCCGTTGAAAAACGTTTTTTTGAAGAAAACGTAATTTCTCCAAGTGATTGATCATCAATTGTTAAATTGTAGCTACAGCTGTGTTTTTGTGCATCACTAAATTGTAATTCTGTTCTTAATTCATCATTTTGATAAAAAGCAGCTTGAAAGCTAACTTTCAATTTTGCTGCCTCGATAAAATATTCCAGAACCGTTTTTAATTCAAGACTACTGTGAAGCATTCCAGCCAGTTTTAGTGTTCTTTGTAAGTCATTAACATCAATATCAAGAACATCAGTTGAATTATCTTTAAATTGACTCTTACCGTTATATTGGTAAAGTTGTGTAGCCATTGTCACCATACCTAGTCTTTGTTTGTCTACAGTGAATTATGCTATTTTCATGCCATGCTGCTGGATATTTGATAATTAATAAAAACAAAGACTTAGGCGACTTTTTATAAGCTGAATTTACAAAATGCCAATATATTGACGTTAATTTCTTTGCCGCACGGCAAAGTTTGAAGCATATTGGATATAATTATTGGGCATCTACCACCTGGCCGGTAATAATTTGATCTTGATCTGCCATCAAATATAAGTAAGCGGACATAATATCTTCAGCAATAATTAATGATTCTGGATCTTCACCAGGAAATGAACGTGCACGCATTGCGGTTCGAACAGCACCAGGATTGATTGCATTAACCCGAACATTGGTATTTTCACTTAATTCATCAGACAAAACTTCCATTAAATTAATATTTGCAGCTTTACTAACAGCATATGCACCAAAGTAAGCGGAGCCCTTAATTCCGACAGAGGCGGTTGTAAAGATGATTGATGCAGTTGATGCTTTACGTAATAGTGGTAAACAGGCTTGTGTTAACATGAATGCCGCATTTAAATTTATATGAATTACTTTATTCCATAAGGCAGGATTAAATTGTTGAATCGGAGTATTACTCCCTAGAATTGCTGCGTTATGTAATAAACCATGCAATTGACCAAATTCTGTATTTATTGATTCAGCTAGTTGCTCATAGTGTTCCAGTTTCGCGCCTTCAAAATCAAACGGATAAATCGCAGCTTGTGGACTGCCTTGGGCTTCAATTTCGTCATACACTTTTTCCAGCTTCACCGTAGTTCGTCCCAATAAAATAATAGTTGCACCATATTTCGCATAGGTTTTTGCTACTACAGCTCCAATGCCATCTCCAGCGCCAGTAATGAGAATAACTTTATCTTTTAATTCATTGGGTTTTGCATAATAGGATTTAGCTTGATTCATGTATTGATTATAACGTTATTTTACTTTTGATTGAATAATTTATTAGTATTTAAATAAAGCCTGGTTGAAGATCCACATAGCATCCTGCCATTTTAATTTAGTCCGGGTAAATACATCTGTCTGATTAGATGATATATCTTGTATTATTCTATTTGCCGAAACTACAGTTAATTTGATTTCAAATCCAACTCGACCAGGTAAAACCGCTCCTATTGGTTTGCCAAAATCCAACATCTTCTGTACCTGCGATAGTAATGAATTTATTAATTGTCGAAGCTCAGTTAATTGCGTTTTATTTTTAATGTCTGATTCACTTATATGATATTTTTGCATATCATCAATAGGCAAATAAATTCTGTTTTGTTTTTTATAATCCCGCTCAATATTTCGTAAAAAATTTATTATTTGTAATGCAGAGCATACTGCATCTGAATATGCTATATTTTGTACTGTTACAGAATTAAACAGATGTAATAACAACTGACCAATTGGATTTGCTGAATATTTACAATAGTTTAATAAACTTTCAAAACTTTGGTAGCGATGAATCGTAACATCCATTCGAAATGCAGTTAGTAAATCGTGTAGCAATGATACTGGTAAGTCAAATTTCTCTATAGTGTCTGATAAGGCAATAAAAATTGACTCATCTATCGTTTTACCATAACGAATTTTATCCAGTTTTTGAGCCATTTTATCAAGTTGCTGTAAACGATCGTTTGTGCTTGCGATTCCGTCATTAGCGACATCATCAGCAGTTTTGGCAAAAGCATAGATAGCGGTAATAGGTTTACGTATATTTGCTGGTAATAACCATGCGGTTACCGGAAAATTTTTATGATAATTTTTAACAATATTTAAACAGAACAAATAACTTAATTGTATTTTATCTTGTTGCATTGAATGGCAATGTGTTAATTTAAAAAAAGGTATATAATAAATATAAACTAATCAATATAGAGTATAGAGTATATAATAAGTTGTTATACAAGCGATAGGTTATAATTTGATGAAAAAAATTAAAATACTGATATTAGGAATCGTAATTGGGTTGTTGCTTGGCCTGTGGTTTGGTGTAAATATTGGTCGAGATAACCCACTTTTTAGTAATCCGTTTGACGCAACTGCAGTCAAAGATACAATTAGAGAAACCAGTGAATCACTATTACATAAAAGTGGTGATGCGCTTGAAAACAGTGGTAAGGCGATAAAAGATTCTTTATCTAAATAAATAATGGATAGTTTATTGTTTTTTTG
>JBGMQW010000036.1:0-21102 GCA_048060815.1 Thiohalomonadales bacterium
TGTACAACAAAAACGAACAAGTTGAGCAACAAAAACTCAGCGCCAATGATTTACAGGAATTGTTTACGCCATTAACGGAGTAAACGGAAAATCTAAAAATGCTCAACTTTGGAGTTTAGGTTCAATATAGGTCTCATAATTAACATTGTAATCTTCGAAATGCTCTTCAAGCATTTTTTTATATTCTGCCATAAAATACTCAATTGAACTTTTTATACCCGACTCAAATTCCAGTTTTGATTCTGAATTTGAAGCAACTAAAAATGTATTGAATCGCGCGGCAGCATACAAGAATGTTGCGCTAACTTTTCCCTGGATAACTTCTTTACTTTGTTTGTTGGCTAAAGCGATGAAAGCATCTGCCATTTCATAAAATTCATCATCTTTATTTGTATCTGTATCTGTTTCGTTCATTATTAATCCTGTTGTCGAAGTGTTGGGTTTCTATCGCTAGCATGGCAAATCTTATCAATTACTACAAATAGGATTATCTCAACTTTACATTTTTGAATCAAAAGTTATCTAAAATCAAACAAACGCGTAACTTGTTTCATTTATGGCAAAATATAAGCTTATTTCAGTAAAATATTAGCTAGCCTGATTAAGATATAAACTGTTGTTTTTACTTCATTTAATAAATTACCTGAAAATTTTATATTGTGTTGTTAAGCCAAACTTTCATAAATGCAAATATATTTGCATTTATGTTGATCTTTTTGATAAATGCAATTATTCTTGCGTTTATTAGAATTATTAAATCATATCGATTGCAGTTACAAATTAGAACTAATCACAAAGGTTTAAGCCTCGTTCAAATTTAATTTTGGATTGAAGTAGACAAATTATGAACGAATTAATTTTAATTTTTTTATCGCTATTTAGTTCATCGTAATTTAAAAAATCAGATGATAACTATAAGTCAAATAAATAGTAAATTTAAATAAAAAAGGAGTTTTAAAAATGAAGAAATTATTTACATTATTAACACTAATAGGCTTGATTAGCATTTCAACTTCGATATTTGCGAAAGGATATGTTTCGCTTTGTAACTATACACCTTGTTGGTCCTTCACTATTGCGTATGACACTTTACCACCTGACAGCAACAGTCATGATTATAAAATTGATGTCGGTTCTGATGATAGTGGGCACGAATATATCACAATATGGGCAACAATTGATAAAGATGGTTCTATTGAAGCCTGGAATAATGCACATAATATAAGTTCTGCTGGACCTTATAGTTTAGTTTGTACCGTAACTAAACCAGTAAATGGTAACGGATATTTTCAAACTATGAAGAACGATGCGTTAGCTTTTAAATCAGGTCAAAAGTTAGTTGCCTTAATAGACTATTCGAACCCTAGTGCTTGCAGATATTTTTATATGATCAAATAAATTCAAATTAGTTAATCGTATTTCTGAAATTTAGAAGATAGCTATAAATTCAGTAAGTAGTAAATTTAAATAAAAAAGGAGTTTAAAAAATGAAGAAAATGAAGAAAATGATTTTAGTATTGTTTAGTTTATTAGTGGTTTCACAAACTGTATCTGCAGAAACTATATCAGGAAAAGCTAATGTAATATTCTCTACCGGTTCGCCTGTGGTTAGTATTAGTGTTGCCCCGCAGTTTTCGTCACCATTGAATGGATCTTATGAGTTTATTATCCAGGATGATGATCATTACCCAAGATACATAACAGCAATAATAACCGGCCCTAATCAATCTAAAACCTGTACATTACCTGATTCAGTTCTAACTGTCACTGGAGTACCTGTTATAAATCACACAATTACAAAGTTACGACAATTACAAACTATCAATCCAAATGTTGGGACAGGTAACCACATGTCAATGAATATATATGATAATCCAAACTGGAGTTGCGCTTTCAACTTCAATTATTAAAATGAAGTGTAGAGCTCATTAAATGAAAAAGATTAAAGAGTTAGAGGGGTAAGATTGGGGGTAAATTTCTTGTTTTAGTTATATCAATGCAAGCAACTTACCCCTTCATCTTTTCCATCATCCTTTCCGTGACACCTTAGATATTTTTAATAACAAAAATAATTTTTTTAAACCAGCATTGAACCTAAATTCTGGTTTTGACTACATTTCGTAATTTTTAGACCTTACTCAATAAAAACAGCGTAAGTCCGTATTACTGCTGATAAAAATCTATTTACCGCATGTTACTACGGTTTTATTGATATTGCAGGTATAATCGTAAACGACCATAATATCAATAACTATAGTATAACCATTTGATTTTAATTGCTTTTATAAATCTTAAAAAATTGATCTTTGCCTAAAATGCAATTATTATTTCATTTATGGAGACACTAAAAAAAACGTTGAGCCAGGCTGTCATTCGGATGCTAAATCCAATTGTTCGTATGTTGCTCCACTATAATGTCTCTCATAGTGAGTTTACTGAATTGGCCAAGCGATCCTATGTTAATGTCGCTTTTAAATATTTTTCAATTGCAAAACGTAAAAAAACAAATTCACGTGTTTCTGTTATTACCGGTTTGAGTCGCCAGGAAGTGGTGCGAATTTCAGAAATTAGCAGTGATGAGGAACCCGAAACAAAAGGTCCGCTTAACCGTGCACGACGGGTTATTGGTGGCTGGTTGTCTGATGCCGATTTTCTGGATGAAGACAATGAACCTAAAATATTACCGCTTCGAGGTGATGCTATTAGCTTTAATGAATTGGCTGTACGCTACAGTGGCGGTATTACGGCACGCGCAATTTTAGATGAGTTGATTCGAGTTGGTTCGGTTGAAAAAATAGATAAGGAACATGTTAAATTAAAGCACCATGGTTTTGTACCAAATGACAGTGACATTGAAGTATTAAAAGTTATATCGAAAAATGTGCGAGATCATATTGATGCTGCGATACATAATTTAATTGAAAAAGAAGATCTGCGTTTTGAAAGACAATTAACTTATGTTGATATGCCAGACAGTATTATTGATGAATTTAAAAAATTAAGTCACAAAAAATCATCCGTTTTGTTGGTTGAGTTAAATAAGTGGTTAGCGGAAAAGAAAAAAAATATGAAACTCGAAAAAGATGAATCTTTATCTCGAGTTGGAATAGGTATTTATTACATAAAAAGTGATGAACACGAGGATGTTTAAATGACATTATCAGGGATTGAGAAATGCTGGTTAGCTTTAATAACAACTAGTTTGTTATTATCAGCATGTTCAGATGGTATAGAAGGATCCGGTGTTGGACCCGGATCGGATGATAAAAAATTAATAGGTACAGCAGCTCAAGGCGCCCCTATTAAAGATGCAAAAATTACAATAAAAGGCAGTGAAGGGAAAAGAATACAAGGCTCAACGAATAGTAAAGGTAAATTTTCTGTTGGATTATCAGATCTTAAATCATCCTATTTATTAAAAGTAGAGCGGAAGAATAAAAAAGATTTGTTTAGTATTACCTCTAATGTTGGTATTGTTAATATCCATCCATTTACTGATTTGATAACAGAAAACTGGTTTGCAGTTCATGGTTATACTGTCAAAAAAGAGTTTAAAAACAATCGAACATCAATAAAATTACCCAGTAATGACGGCATTAGTGTCATTGAATCAAAAATTCAAAATATCCTGTTTCTGAGTGAGCAATCATTATATAAAAAATTTAGACTATTTAAAACTCCCTTTAATGCTGATGGTACTGGGTTTGATTATTTTCTCGATTTCAGTGATGTCAACATTCGCTACAATAAAATTAATGTTTCGGTAATTGATCCGGAAACAATGGTAAAAAGTAAACTGATCGATAATGTGAATCTGGATACAGACTTTACAGCTGAAGATTTAATTCCACCTTCAAAACCAGGCGGATTTCGCGCTATCGCATCGGGTACAAATAAAATTGCACTTGTCTGGAATTCATCACATGATAATCTCGGTGTCAACGGTTATAAAATTTATCAAGATGGTCTATTAATTGATAGAATACCTTACACAACTTATAGTATTTCTAATTTGACTGCAGGAAAGTCGTATTGCTTTTCAGTTGAAGCAATTGATGGTTCTGGAAATGAATCATTACTAACGGCACAGAAATGTTCAATTCCAGTTACAGCTGTTGATATAACAGTACCGACTGCCATAACAAATTTAACGGCCAAGGCTATCGGTAGTACTACCATTCAATTAAATTGGACACCACCAGTTGAACCTGATGTGCTGACTTACCAAATTTTTTCTAAATTAATTAACACTGACTACAGCAAAATTGCAACTACAGTGACCTCAAGCTATCGGGATATCATTCCGATGAGCACTGGAAAAATTTGTTACACTGTTTTTGCTGTTGATGCTGCAAAAAATAAATCACCGCTCAGTAATGAGTTCTGTACTGACAGTATTAGTGATAATATTAAACCAATAACCACAGCCAATACAATGGGTGGTATTTATACAACAGCACAATCAGTGCGTTTAATATGTGATGACGGACTTTTAGACAGTGGTTGTGCAACAACTTATTATACACTCGATGACACTCCACCGGGTACTTCATCATTAGTTTATTCCGGCCCAATTTTAATCAATAAAACAACAACGATTCGTTTTATCTCCGTTGATAATGCCGGCAATACAGAACTCGCAACAAAACCAGAAAATAGAATAACATTTACCATCGAGTCAAATGTTTTGGGATTAGTGCCTGGCCTGGAATTTTCATCTGCCTCGTATCAGGTGTCAGAAACTGCTGGTGCTGCCGTGATTACTGTCCAACGCAATGGTGATGCAACAGAAGCGGTAACTGTCGATTATAGTGTAAGTGATGGTACGGCTACAGCGAATCTAGATTATTCAATAGTGCGTGGCACATTAAGCTGGCCAGAAGGCTATGCGGCATCAAGAACAATTATAATTCCAATAAAAGCAGACAATATTAATGACCCGAATGAAACATTATTTTTAAACTTACTAAATCCATCAACCAACACAATATTAGCAACAAATTCCAATGTCGAATTAAAAATAATTGATGTACCCTGCAATGGTATCTTAAATAATGATATATCTATCAATACTACTATTACTGAACCATGTACAGTTGTAACAGCAGATATTCAGGTGCTTAATAATGCAAGTTTAACGATTACTCCCGGTGCTACGTTAATATTTGATTCTGGTACCGGTCTAAATATTAATAACGGTAGTTATTTAAGTGCCAATGGTTCAGTTTTTAAACCCATCGTTTTTACTGCTACTGTTTCACAAGCGGGTTACTGGAAAGGCATTCAATTTACAAATTCAGACAATATTAATAATGTGCTTAATTACGTTACCGTAGAATACGGTGGTTTAGCCGGAATTAATAACGCCAATTTATCTCTTTTACAACAATCGAGTGTTTCAATTTCAAGATCAAATTTTAGTAATAGTAGTGGTTATAGTATACAGATATCGAATAACGCAAAAATGAACAAGTTTAATTTTAATAATTTATTTGCGAATAATTTAAATCCTATTCAACTTGATGTTAATCAAGTTTCTATGATTGATGAAACAAGTCGTTATAGCGGCAATACTATTGATACTATTTATGTTACTGGAAATGCTATATTAACGGATCAATCCTGGAATTCACTTAATATTGCCTACTCGCTAGGGGATGTTACGGTTGGCTCACCTGGTGTAGGCGTGAATCTTGAAATCAAACAAGGAACAACAATTAAATTTAGAGCTAATGGTAAGTTATTTATAAATGAATCTTCAACTGTAATTGCACATGGCTCATCTAATAGTCCTATTACATTTACAGCAGATAGCACAATTCCAACACCCGGAGATTGGCTCGGAATTTATTCAAATGGCACAATTTTATTCGTTAATGTCACAATAGAATATGGTGGTCAATCAAATAGTTCCGGATCGGCAAATCTCAATATCGGTGGTCTTAATCCGAGTGTAAATATACTTAACAGTGTTTCTCGATTAAGTGCGGGTTATGGTTTAGAAATCAATACCCAAGGAATGACCAGGCTTAACTCCACAACTCTTACTAACACCGCCTTTTCTAATAATATTTTACAACCAATTAGCACCACTATCAATAATGTCGGGATTATTAATAGTAGTCTTATACTAACCGGAAATAATATTGATGAAATTTATATTAGTAGTGGTGAGGTACTTACTGATTTAATTTTACCGAGAGCTGAAGTAAATTATTCTATACTAAATCTGAATATTGCAGCAGCATTATCGATTGAACCCGGGGTAGAAATAAGTGTTCGTGCGGGCGGCACAATTGATGTTACAACAGGAGGATCATTAAACGCCATCGGAACCACTGAACTACCCATTATAATACGTGGAGAGTCTTCCCCTGCAAAAGGATATTGGCAAGGAATAAGATTTTCACAAAGCAATGTCGCTTTAAATAAATTACAGTTTGTCACTGTAGCTGATGCCGGTAGTAGTAATAATAACAACCCTGGTTTTGGTAATGTTGTGGTGGGAGCAAATAGCAGTGTTTTTATTGAAGATAGTATAATAACTGATAGTGCTAGCTACGGTATCTATAAGTCGGCTTTCGCGAGTTCACTTTTTGAAGCAAGAAATACATTTATTAATATGACGTTATCTCCTGATGTTTATTTACAACCATAAAATTTAATAATTAAAGGCAGATAGTCGTCATCTGCCTTTAACGAAGAAATTTAGATTTTATGTTTTCTGAAAAAGTACCACAGCACTAACAATAATAAACCAGGAAATAGTGGATCAAATGTTGTTTTTATATTTAAACTGCAACCACCACTACTGCCGTTAGTAGCTGCTTGTTTTGAGCTTGCTGTACCCGATGGTGAGATTACAGCTGCAAGAAATGCAGATACGTCGATTAAACCCGCTCCTGTTACATCATCAACACCCACCGCTCCTCGAGTACCAATAACATCACGTGCAGTTGATTTGAATAATGTACTTATTTGAGTGGGTGTTAATGTTGAATCTAATTCCAGAGCTAGAGCCGCTACACCGGCAGCATTAGCAACAGCTGCAGAACTGCCAAAGAAATTTGGAAAACCATCAGGTTCACCTGGGATACCATCAGAAGCAGTAATCTCACCTCCAAAAAACGTAGTATTATTTCCGTCCACGGCTGCAATATCAGGAATAAATCTTGTTAGCGGGTTGAAATTACCGGCACTGTCAAAAAATATTGTAAGATCACCACCGCGAGAAGAAAAACTTTCAGCTCTGGTAATATCAAACCATGGAACGGCAGCAACGGAAACAACACCAGGAACAGTGGAATGTCCATAGCTTGCGATAGTCCCATATGCCGCAGTATTGTTGTTAATACCTTCAACTTGTTTTATACCGCCAAAAAAAGCCACATTTACTTCAAGTGGTGTAGCAGGATCTTGCGGGATGTTTGTTAAACTTCCTGATAAATTTTCGATAGCGATAAAACGAGTTACATCAGTTGTACCACCAAGATTCGGTATTAAAACTATTTCAAATGCATCACCGAATGGCTTGGTTACACCGGCATCTGTTCCCTGGACATCGCTACTAATTTCATCTTTTAGAGCTGTCGTTATATCTGCCGCTGCACAAGAATATAGATTTAAATCAATTTCAGCACCTTTGTCGGCATTTACCGACATAAAAGGTTGGTTCCATTGCAATACTATTATCCCGAAGCTACCCGGTGATACTGTTACTTTTAAAAAGCCAGGTGTTGCTGTATTGCCCCAATCATGTAAATCATTACCGCTTGGTGGAGAGATTTGATCATTCAATGCAGGGTTAATATCCTTAAAGGATTGTTTTATTGCTTTATTCGCAGAATTTCCGATAGCCGCAAAAAAGGATATACCTTTATTAATGCAATCTATTGTAGCTTGTGCAACAGGCCCAATTTGATAAACTGGTTCATGAAAATTTTGGGCGTCAGCCACTACGATGTTACTTTGTGCTGCACCACATAAATCATCGATGCCGGTTGCAAAAGAAGTTTCATCATTCCCGATAGAATGAAATGCAATACTACTGTCAGGTGCAATATCATAGATCAACTCGGCCATTGCAGCACCTTCGTCATTTAGACTTAATGTTCGATTATCTTCTCGCAGATCAATTGTTGCAGGTAAATCACCACTTTTTTGTGGCATAGTGTCCATTAAAATAATGGGTGTGGTATTTCCAGCAGCAAGCTTGGATGTTAAACCAGTCACTTTTGTTGTTCTGGCAAAACTGCGTGAAAGAATCCCTATTTTTTGACCTAAGCCTGTAGCTCCAACTGGAAGCGGAGGATTCATTTTACCTAACGCACGACTGGTCACCGAGCCAACATGAGTAACACCGCCATAATTTCGATTAATCATCATGACTTTTTTTAATTTTTCAATTGCAACCAGTTGTGATAAATCGATAATTTCGAGTGAAACTCGATTATATTTTGTTGAAAAAGCCAGTACTTTAACACCAGGAATATTAAAACTTGTTTTATCTTTTTTAGTTAAACCTTTTGTAGTAACCTCGACAAGTAATGCTCCTGTCACTTTTGATGTACTTGAAAATAAACCATTTTGGCTACTACTTAAAACATAATTAGGTGTTGATGTTTTTTGATCCACAATTTTCTGCAAACTATGAGTTATTTTACCTGCAAAAGCTGTTGATGAAATTAGCATAATTAAAATTGCTAATACAAGTTGTTTAGAATTCATTTTAATCTCCCTATACAATTATAATTTTATATTTATTCCATATTTTTGTTGAATATTGATACTGCAGTATAACTACAAATTTTGTTAATTACGTAATGTTCGACTAAATGCGTTTACTGAAACCACAGGCAGATAGGCTGCGTTAAAATGATAGTTAATCCTGAAATTGTTCTATTTTTATACATTTTAAATTTCGTAGTAACTATATTAAGGAAAAGATTAAAATATTATTTATTTTCATTTATATATACAACGGTAGTGTATCGATAATAACTTTTAATTTTTCAACGTGATAATTTAAATGGCCTCGGTATCAGGCCTTACATTTTACATTAACGATTCAGAAGGTTAAAAGTTATATTATAAAACAAGCAATTTAACCCATATATTGCTGAATAGTAATTATTAATAATTGTTTATATTAGAACCTGATCCAATAAAGCTAAATGAATTGGTGGTCATATCTCCCCGCAAAGTGGCACCGCTACTCGTCGATACTGAAATTCCATCTGTATCACTATTAGTTATAGTGCTATTTTCAATCAATACAGAACTATTACCCGTTAATATAATATTACCATTACCATTTGAATTTATACCCCCACCATATTCAACAGTGACATAATTTAAGATATTATTGATATCATTTGAATTTGTAAATCGAATGCCTTTCCAATATCCCGGAACTGCGATATCTGAAGTAAAATAAATAGGCTGTTTTGCTGTTCCGCTTGCTTTTAAAAAGCTACCATTGTTGATTATTAAACCAAAACCAGTGCGATTTAAGCCGTTTATTGACGTTTGAAATATCAGTGTTACACCGGGTGAAATAGTTAAATTTGCATTCTGGCTTACCTGAATATCACTTGTTACGGCATTACAAGGTTCTGTTATAACCGTGTCAACTGTAATAGGTCCATTAATTATTCCGTTACACGGAACATCACTAATGGTTAATATTGCACTACTATTGGTTGCAAGAACTGTATTAGGAGATGGGTTTTGTAACGTCAGTATTACGGTTTTATCGGGATCATTAATAGCATCCATCCTGATAGGAATTAAGAGTCTTTGCGATGAAGCATCGTTTTCACTCCAATAAAAGTTTCCCGTCATACTTGTATAAATAATATCTTGCCCCGCCACTGCTGTACCCGCGATTACATCATAATCCACAGTTACTGCAGCACTGGCATCGCCATTTCGTCGTACAGTTATTATTGCATTTCTTCTTGATTCTGATACTTGATAATTAGCTGATGAAAATTCTATTCCGGGTACGACTGTAAATCCAGGATTAATTGTATAGGTTTGAGTATTTTCTGGTTTGGTTTCATCTTCAATGTTGCCCGCTTTATCTAAAGAAATAAACCGAATAGTCGTGGTAGAGGTAATGGGGATTGGCCCTGAGTAAGTTTTTACACTTTCAGGTATCGGGTTAAGACCACGATTTGGATTGCTACCATCCGTTGTGTAATATATTTTTGAACAACCACTATCAAAACTGCTATCCATACAAGACAAACGCACTAATTGAGTTAATGCGAAGGTATTACTACCGGGATTGGCTGTTGTAATTGGTGGAGTGGTATCATTTATTATTCCAATACATGCTTCATTACTTGCAGGCGAACTTTTCCCGACTGCATTAATGGCGACAACGGTAAAACACGTATTCTCCGTTTTAGTTATTACACTATACTCTTCAAATTCTGAATTCAATGCCACTGCAAATTTTGAATTAACATTCCCTGCTGAACCTCGGTAAATATCATAATACAATATCATATTAGTATTAGTTGGTGGCATCCAAAACAACAGAGCACCATTAATCCCGGCTGTTCGTACAGTTAAATTTGTCGCTGCAATCGGATCTGGTGGTATAGGATCCGTTGCATTATCGTCAAATGTAGTAGCACATTTTGTTAATGTTTTTAGTGATATAGCTTCGTTGCTATCAATTGCTTCAATTTCATAACAATACTGGGTTCGTGTTACTAATTCTGTATCTTCAAAAAATGTAAATGGTGTTGTTTTAACAAGTACATTATCGCGATAAATGTTATAACCTGCTACATTGATAATATTGATTCTATTATTTGCTGTTGTATTTAGTGGGGTTTTCCATACCACTTTAATACTAGTAGTACTTGCTGTTAAGGCATAAACGCTTGTCGGCGCCAATGGTTTAGTACCTTCTCCATTTGTTATCGTTAAATCTTTATCTAATCGTACGTTATTAATTAACTTGCTTTTAAGTCCAGTGCTTGGTTCTACAAATGAAACATTTATTTTGTTAGACCAGATTTCAACATTACTTTGTTTTAATAATTTATTGAAGCTTGAGTTGTTTACACTAAAACTATCACTGAATAATTTATAGTTTTCGTTTAGATTATATTCGTTTAGTGCTAATTTGATATTTTTTTTAATTGCATTTTCAATTGCGTTAATTTCAGTTAAGGTTGGTGCTATTTTTATAGCCTGTTCACCCTCAAACTCTATTTCGGCTGAGTATCCTTTTACTTTGAACCAGTTACGGGTAATTAAATCAGTAAATGGATGAATATTTGTAACACCTGTCGTTGTCGTAATGCTATATAGAAATGTATTTTTTATTTGATTCCGTTCTACTTTAAGTAAATACGGTGCAGTTAGATTTGTTACATCAATTGAATATTTGCCATTTTCATTTGTTGTTCCAGTTACTTTATTTCCACCACTACCCTTGATTGTAATCGTTTTATTTGCAATTACAGTTCCTTCCGTGGCAGTACCTTTTATTTGAGTATCCTTTGGTGTAACACCAGTACCATCAATACCATCTGAACATGCTGATAATAACAAGCTAATAGTAATAATATTAAAAAAATAGTTCTTAATCCATGTAAAGCGCATTTTGCTATTCCTTTTGCTATTCCTTGTGGGGGTTATTTTTTACAAAATATATTCCTACTCCAACTTCATATAATGGTTCTTCTGTTTCTGGACTACGATTCTTTTTCTTTTCTCCTAACCACTTATTTAATTCAATTAACAATGCAGATGATTTTTCTTGACTTAGTTTCTGGAATTCATTAACTATAGAAAGTGGCAAATCACTATAGGTGACTTGCCTTTCAAAACGCGGGGGGGCTTTTTCAAGTAAATTAAATATAGTGGTATTAAGATGATCGCCAACATGATTTGATAACACTGAAATCATCTGAACATCATCATCATTTGGTAAATAACCATAATGAGTCAATTTGACATGTTCCTTGTCAATTTTTTCAACTGCAGATACACGAATTAATTCATCCAAAATTGCTCGTGCAGTGATTCCTCCACTATAACGTGTGGCCAGCTCATCAAAACTTATCACTTCACCTCGAAGTGGTAATATTTTAGGCTCATCATTTTCATCCAGAAAGTCGGTATCAGACAACCAGCCACCAATTACTCGACGCGCACGATTCACAGGCCCTTTGGTAACAGGTTCATCACCAATTTCAATGCTCGAAAGCCGCACAACTTCTTTTCTACTCAACCCGGTAATCACTGATACACGTGAGTTGGTTTTTTTACGTTTTTCGATTGAAAAGAATTCGAATGCAACATTAACATAAGCGAGCTTGGCCAATTCTACAAATTCGCTATGTGAGACCTCATAATGAAGTAACATGCGAACAATGGGATTCAACATCCTAATCACTGCTCGGCTTAATGTTTTTTTAATATCACTCATAAATGAGATAATAATTACATTTTAGGTAAAGGTCAATTAAACCGTACAAACGATGCAATTCAACGATTTAACTTTTAAAATCTATGGCGTTATTGTTACACTAATATCATTACCTGATAATGAATTTATATTTTTATCAATATTAAATTTAATAGTATCAGCTGTGATTTCTGTTGCTCCGATAGATTTGGTTTTTATCCGTATCGTGGCTGAAATTATTTTACCTTCAGGTATCTCATTCCAGTTAATTTTAAAATTACCTTTTGTGTTATCAAATTTTGAAATTGCTTCAGTCGAGTTATGAATACTAATTATTTCGAGTGCTGATTTATCAAACTCATATTCCAATTTAAAATTATTTACGACTTTATCAAAATTATTTCGTAGTGCAAATTTGATAGTAAAGTAATTACCCTTTTGCACAGTTCGATTGTGAGGAATCATATCAATAAATTCATTGGTTAGTGATTGAACATTTAATGCATTACGCGTGTGAGCGTTATTATTCATACTCATTGACCATGGTGCGTTAATAGTTGCTGGTACAGTGGTATCCCACAGATAGAGTTTTCCGAATATATCTGCAGCTGCTAACTCCATTTTTCCGTCACCATCGACATCCGCAATCGCAACAGAACTAGTTGATGTTGTTTCGTGTAACAATGGTTTGGGATATTCTTCTGATAATATTTCGCTAGCATTGACTTCAAAAGCGCGTACCGATGTATGCTCACGAGTTGGATGTCCAGTTACGACAATCTCTAATTGGTTATCGTTATCAATATCAGCTACCATAGCTTCACTAAACCCTGAAGCAAAAGGGTTACCAAAATCTTTTACTGTAATCGGCCATTGAGGGAATGGCAAACCGTCGTTATTCCAGACAAAAATTTTGGCTTCAGTATATAAACCTTCTGGTGCGTTTATCATTTTTCTATTTGATGAAACAATAATATCTAAATTACCATCCTGATCAAAGTCAGCAACTACGGCTGAGTTTAATCCCGGCATAGTAGTCTTTATTGGCCAACCTTTTAGTTCATTTCCGTCCTCGAGAAAGACATGCATCAATCCTGATTCATCACCAAAGATTAATTCATCTTTACCATCTTTATTTATGTCAGCCATTGTTGGCATTGATTCCGGGTTGATAAAATTATTATTTTGTTGAAATGTTATCGGCCAGCCAGGTAAAATTTCTCCATTAGATTGGTAAATATGTAATTTTTGTGGATCTTGATTTCGATCGAATACCGCTATTTCCTTTAATCCATCTCCGTTCATATCTCCAATAATTGGTTGGGTATACAAAAAAATATCTGATATCTGAACGGGAAAGCCATTTAGAATTTTACCATTTAAATCATAGACAATTAATTTTCCATTAGAGACAATAATGATTTCTTTTGATAAATTACCATTAATATCAGCGACTGTAATTATTCCTGATTTGTTAGTTTCTATCGCTATTGGCCAACCATCTTTAATTTTTCCATTTTCGGACCACACAAATAAATAACCGCTAGTATTTGATGTAATAACTTCATATTCTCCATCATTATCCAAATCTGCAATAGTTTGTGGTACTTGACTCATTCCTGATGTAACAGGGTTGGTATAATAATCGACTGGCCAACCTGATATATTTTTTCCAGTATTATCAAAAAAATTGATAAGATTTTCAGATGTAAATGCAAGTTCTTTCTTACCATCTTGATTAATATCGATTAACTGCATTCCTTTTCTGTAAGTACTAATCCAGGTATCTAGAGCGGGCTCACCACTAGTAACGATTGGATATCCACTTTTGATCCAGGGATCTATCAACGCTGTTTTTGATTCTGAAAATTGTCCCTGTGCTGTGTTAACAATTAAATTTACTTTATATCGACCTGCTGTTTCGATATTACTGGTATCCCAAACACCAAGAATACCATTTTGTATCCTGGAGGTACCACCATTAGTCAGCTCTACAACAGCATTTTTAATTGGAATGTTTTTTACTTCCGGTGTGTCTGAAATACTCTTGATTTGTTCTATTTCAAAATGATAATTTAAAAAATTACCCGAGTTTACAGTTCCGCTAAGTTCAATTTTACTACCAGTTTTATAAATGTACTTACTTATTAAATTAAAGTCTGATCTTTCCGGTGTTGTTAATTCTATTCTATCTACGTAAATTGGATGATAATCTACATACTGTTTTCCCTTTTTATCTACTGCAGTTAATCGTAAGACATTTTCTTTTTCGGGCAGTTCTGTGGCATCCCACTGGGTAATTAAATTATTATTGATTGAATTAGAACCGGATGAAATTTTTATCCACTTTGTCGGGGTACTTCCAACTCCATAGTCCAGTACCCACGAAACTAAATCTGTGCCTTTTATTGTACCAACAATATCAAGTGATAATTCTTTAATGACGTCATTTCCCATACGGAGCAATACTTCTACTGGTGCTTGCTGTTGAAGTGATTTGAAACTATTTAGTCGACCAAAACCAGTTTTAATATCAAAACCTGGTGAAGAAATATCATCCGCACCATTGTGTATTATTTGTCGAATTTGTTCAGGAGTATAATCGGGGTGTTTCGATAATATTTGTGCGATTACCCCGGTAACGTACGGTGCCGACATTGATGTACCCGACACTCGTAAATATTCATTATTTATAATTAAATCAGGTAAATCAAAAAAGCTATCAGGCGCGAGTAGTGATAAAATATTATCAACTCCTGCAAATGCAGCATTTTCATCGGGAAGTAAACTTAAATCAGCTTCACCCCCACCAGGCGCGGTAATATCCAAATATCCAAAGTTACTAAAAAAAGCGGTATTATCCAACGGTGTACTTGCACCAACCACGATAACTTCTGACATATTTGAGGGTGTAGTTGTTTGAACATCCATTGCTAGGTTTCCTGCAGCAAAAACTACAGTAATCCCCATGTCGTAAATTAATCGAATAGCTTCTTCAACAACCGGAGCTGATATAACATAATCGAATCCCCAACTATTATTAATAACATTAGCACCATTATTTGCAGCATATAATAATGCGCGTACAATACTGACATCATCAAATCCTAATTTAACGGGCATTATTTTAGCTTTTGGTGCTATACCAATAATACCAGTAGCATTATTGCCAACCGCTGCAATAATACCACTAACATGAGTACCGTGACCCTCGACATCGGTTACATCATTATTATCATTTTCGAAATTCCAACCATTTATATCATCAATATAACCATTATTGTCATCATCAATTCCATTATTGGGAATTTCATTACTATTTTTCCATACATTCGCCGCGATATCAGGGTGTTGAATATACAAGCCGGAATCAACAACAGCGACAATAACATTAGCTCCTTTTGAAATATCCCATGACTGTTCAGCTTTAATTTTTTTTAATCCCCATAAGTCATCTTCTTGTTGCCCCCAACTCCCACTACTTGAATAAAAAGGATCATTTGGAGTGCTGCGAAGAGTAGCAATATGATTTGCTTGTGCATATTCTACATCAGGTAATAAATTAAATGCCTTAACAGTCTTTTCAATATTTACTGTTTTATCAACTTCTAGTACATAAATATTGCTTAATGGTTTGTTATTGTATTGTACGAATGAATTAATATTCCCCTTTAAATTAATTTGTGAATTTTTACTATTACTAATTAACGGAGATATACTCTTTATTTTAATATTGGGTGGTATTGATATTGAAGTAGAGATAGGATTAATTTTATTGTTTAAAGAAAATAACAATTTATTGCTAGGAGAGTTTTTCTTGTATTTTACAATTATATTTCCAGGAACTACTTTTCCCTGTAAATAATTTTTCTTTAAAACACTGGAAATTCCATTTTTGTATTTTATTGTTGGTTGTATAAGTTGCTTTTTTTTAATTACTCCTGCAATTGAATTACTGGTAATTAAAACCGTGACTATAATGAAAATGAAATTTCGAAATATCATATTAGTTCCCTTGATTTAAATATTGATCCCACACTCTTTAATCCGTGTAGTTACGCTTTCCTTCCACAGGTATAATCCTGACTTTATAAAATAATGTTGAAAACAGGCTATGCTATCATCTACATAACGAATAAGCCGTGCATAATCTTAATTTTAAAAGGCTCTGGCTCTTTTAATATTTTAATAGCTGCCAACCTCGTATCGGCATATTCAAGAAGAATTAAAGGGCTCCGACCCCTTTAATTGATTAACTAATTCGGATTTAATAAACTTGTCTTTATCTAATGTCACAGATTTTGTTGTTATAGGTGCATACGACAGTTTATTCATAATAAAAACTCTATTTTTAAACTCTAAATTCTGTATCTCACTGTTTAAAGGATTCGCAGACCATTCTGTAAATACATCGATAAATGAAAATAATTGTGCCTTGGATAGTGGGGAGGATTTTTTATCCAGGTTTGATGCACAATTAAAAATTGAAACTGTCTCATTTACGATTTTCATTTATTAATTTCTATTACTTGGTTTTTCATTGTTTGATTTTAAAATTTTCAACTCATTAAATTTGTTTAGTTACTCGTTTTTATCGTTTATATATTAAATAAGAAGCCAATTAACTTAAAATTTGAAAAAATTTAACTTTAAAATTTATAGTTAACAACATTGGCCCCTTACACACTCACATTTACATGAAAATTTTACTTTTTTACAAATCAAATTCAGGTTTTACCCAAAATCCAATAAATGAGATAATAATTACATTTTATGAATAATGCAACAATAAATGAGAAATATATTGCATTTATTAGAAGTACGTAGATTATTTGTTTGAAATTTAAACAAATAAGTACAATTGTACTCATTGTATAAATTTTGAAGGGCTTTTGAAGGGCTTCTGAAGGGCTTCGGTGTCAGGCCTTACATTTTACATTAACGATTCAGAAGGTTAAAAGTTATATTATAAAACAAGCAACTTGATCTGAAGTTACCCAATTTTTCAGGGGCTCTGTAAGATTAGAAGCGTTATAATTTATTTAAAGATATAAACCGCACCAGAATCTAGAGCAGCATTATTAATTGCTCCGCTTATACCGTTGGTGCTGCTGTCTTCATAATTTGCACCTACGGCCAGAGTATCGCCAAATAGCGCAATACTAGTACCAAAGTAATCATTCGCATCAATATTAGAGGCCTTCAAATAAGCTTGCTCGGTCCAGGTTGTGCCGGTACGAGTAAAGATATATACCGCACCCGAATCAATAGCAGCATCATCAATAGAAACTCTACTACTACTATCTTCTAAGTGAGCTCCCACGGCCAGGGTATCACCATTTAGCGCAACACTAATACCAAAGTAGTCATTCGCTCCAATATTAGAGGCCTTCAAATAGGCTTGCTCGCTCCAACTTGTCCCTGTGCGGATAAAGACATAAACTGCGCCGGATTCAAAAGTAGAATCATTGATGGCAGCATTAATTCCGTTATTGCTGCTATCTTCAAGCTGTGCACCCGCGACCAGGGTATCGCCATTCAAGGCAACACTGGAACCAAACTGATCATCAATACCAATATTAGAAGCCTTAAGATAAGCTTGTTCGGTCCAGGTAGTACCCGTGCGCGTAAAGACATACAGAGCACCGGAATCAACTGCAGCTTCATCAATTGCAGCACTAATGCCATTGGTACTACTGTCTTCATGATTTGCACCAACGACCAGTGTATCAGTGGTAAGAGCAATAGCCGAACCGAAGTTATCAGCTGCACCAATATTCGACGCTTTAAGATAAGCTTGCTCGGTCCAGGTGGTGCCCGTGCGGGTAAAGACATACACTGCACCTGAATCAGTGGCAGCTTCATCAATTGCAGCACTAATTCCGTTGGTGCTACTGTCTTCACCATTTGCACTCACGGCCAAGGTATTTCCAATTAGAGTAATGGCAATACCAAAGTTATCAGCGGCACCAATATTAGAAGCCTTAAGATAGGCTTGCTCGGTCCAGGTGCTACCGGAACGGGTAAAGATATACACTGCACCCGAATCAGTGGCAGCTTCATCAATTGCACCACTAATGCCATTAGTACTACTGTCTTCACCAATTGCGCCTACCGCCAGAGTATCACCGGATATCGCAACACTAAAACCGAAGAAATCTGTTGCACCAATATTAGAAGCCTTAAGATAGGCTTGCTCTGTCCAGGTGGTCCCGGTGCGGAAAAAGACATACACCGCACCGGAAGTCAAAGCATTATCATTAACAGGTGTAGCGATACCATTGCTATCACTGTCTTCGATAGGAGCACCTACGACTAAAGTATCACCCGAAAGAGCAATACTAGAAGCAAATTTATCATCTGGACCAATGTTTGAAGCTTTAATATAAGCTTGCTCCGCAAACTCCGATGCGGTCATACGCGTTACGGTGATGAGATAAGTCGACGTGACACCATTAGTTGCAGTAACAACAACACTAATATCATTACTACCTTCGTTTAACGTTATTGTTTGACTTGTATTGTTTGCCCCAATTGCAACACCATTAACTGTTATTGTCGCACCAGCAGTTGCGGTAGTTGCTGTAATGTTTAACGACTGAATTAAAAATCCTACCTTTGTAGTGTAATTTAATTGAGTCGATTGAAATACTTGATCTAGACTGGCATTTAATATACTTAATGAATCCAGTGAAACATCGGTCACAGTTATCGTTACTGCTGATGTAAGTGTAACGCCTAAGGAATTCGTTACCGTTAATGTGTAGATCGTTGTAGTTGATGGAGTAACGGTGACAGGAATGCCGGACATAATTGTTCCGACACCGTTATCAACAGTAGCCGTTTCATTAGCGAATACCGCTGTTAAATCAACACTCGATACATTTGAAATCGCAATGGCTGAACTAATGAAGCTGGTAATCGTTGGTGCTAAAATAACTGTTATTGAAACTGTTGATGTTACAGCCGTTCCAGCGGTATTCGTTACCGTCAGTGTATAAGTTGTATCTGCTGTTGGTGTTACTGCTATTGCTATACCGGAGACAACAGCTCCAACACCGTTATCAATTGAACCCGTTCCATTGGCAAACGTTGACGTTAAATTAACACTATTACCTTCTGCGATTATAGCTACTGAAGAAATAAAACTGGTAATCGTTGGCGCTGCTACTACCGTTACAGTAACGACTGACGTTGCAATTAATCCACTAGAACCTGTTACTGTTATTGTGTATGTCGTATCTACAGCTGGTGTTACCGGGTAAGGTTTTTCGGAATCTACAACACCTACACCATTATCAATAGACCCTGCTCCACCAGCAAATATTGCTGTTAAATCAACACTATCACCAACTGTGATAATTGCTGAAGCTGAAGTAAAATTGAGTACGGTGGGTACTGTCACTACTGTAACCGTAACGGTTGAGATCAAGGTAGTTCCTGCCGCATTTGTTACTGTTAATGTATAGGTTGTTGTCGTTGCAGGTGTTACTGTCACCGCGGTACCCGCTTGAACATTACCCACACCATTATCAACAGCTGCTGTACCATTCGAAAAATCAGCGGTTAACTCGATGCTGTCACCCGCTGTAATTAATATTAATGATGAATTGAAACTATTAATAATTGGTGCTGGTACCATCGTAATGTTTACTTGTGATGTTACCGAAACGCCAACACTATTAGTGACCGTTAAGGTATATGTAGTTGTTGTAGCTGGAGTTATAGTAGCAACTTTACCAGACACTACAGCTCCTACACCATTATCAATAACACCAGTACCATTTTCAAACACTGCCGTTACGTTAATATTATCTGAGGCAGTCACGATTGATGCGCTGGTCTCAAAACTAGTTATATTCGGATCAGGTATTGCTGCAGAACCTGGACTATCACTACCGCCACTACAGGCAGTTAATAGAAATAATAATGAAAGAATTGTGGCGGTACGAATATACTGAATAGATAAAACCATAAATGCTCCAACACACAGATTTTGTGTGTTTTTTATAAGTTTTGTGTGTTTGAGCCAGCTATAGTGGCATTAAATTACAAACAAAACTATTTAATTATATTTATTGATGTTTCTCAATACTGGGTTGAATTGTACAATATATAATCATTTATAGCAATATGTAGACATTTTTCTTATTGTGTATATTTTGAACGCATAATTGAAATAGTTATTAACTATAATATAGAGTGCTAAAGTGACAAAGTATGCTCTTATGCTAAATTATTAATAGATAATCTTAATGAAACAATATAAATCAATATGTTAAAACTCAACATAATAATTAATTTCAGGGAACGCGGACAATAGGTTTAAAGGGGCAGCCAATTTTATTATTTAGCCTACTTATTTAATCAATAATCACATGCGTAGATCTATCCAAGCCACATTATTCTTATTACTAACTTGCTCAAAATGATAGGGGCATTTATGCCCCTACACATTTATTTATGACTTTTCAATTCCCACATATTTGTATGTACAGTACCGAGCTCTTTAAAGAGATCTTGATATAATGGCTCTCTGCTAGCTGTGCAGCAAGTTGCATTTAGATAACCAATTTTACTGCCCAAAATTCCGATAGATTCGATACAGTTATCAATATTTTGAATATTATTATTGATTTCATTTGTTGTTACCATCATTCCAGTAATTA
>JBGMQW010000037.1:0-21063 GCA_048060815.1 Thiohalomonadales bacterium
CAGGTGCTAGTGGGGGCAACCCCGTGGAGGTTCAAGTCCTCTTCTCGGCACCATTTCAAGAATTAGAATCAAAAAAAGAGGTTGTAATGGATACCCAGTGGGGCATAAAACCTGACAAAGACAAGGTACTTATGCTTGCCCAACGTGAAGTTGCTGTATTTGTATATGATGCAGTAAATCTTGAAGGAATTAATTTTACTCTACCTGAAATACAAACTCTTCTGGAAGGTGTTACTGTAGGTGGGCATAAACTAAGTGACCAACAAATTGCTATCAATCAAGGTAATGCTTGGACGCATCTATTCTTATCAATTAAAGAAAATTCTTTTCGTTTTAATAAAAATTACGCATGCCAATTACACGCCATAGCCGCCAAGGAAGAGGCCCTGCAATGGGGCGCATTTCGTACAAGTGGAGTAACCATTGCAGGTACACAGTACACACCGCCTGAACACAGTAGTCTTGAAGAATTATTTAACGTTATGATTAGCGAAGTTGAGTCATTGAATGATATTTATGATCAAGCTATATCGGTATTTTTATTAATGTCAAGATACCAATTTTTTTATGATGTTAATAAGAGAATGGGACGATTTTTAATGAATGCTATTTTACTAAATAACGGTTATCCAGCCATAAATTTACCTGCCAAACGCCAATTAGAGTTTAACCAATTAATGATTAAATTTTATGATACCGGTGAAAAATTATTGATGAATCAATTTATGAGATCTTGTCTTGATAAAAGAATTATTAAAATTATGTTGGAATAAAAAATCTAAGCTGCCACCATAATATCAATATGCTAAATACGAGCTTTTGTATTAATCTTCATTGAATAGTTCTTCTAATTCAGACAATTGTGGTCGGCGTTTAATTTCCAGTGATAAGCTATAACCCAGAGACATTGCATAGTCTTGAACCTTTAAGATGCTACCCTTAAATTGTCCATTTTCTATCTCAGAGATATCTTGTCGAGACACACAGGCACTTTTGCCAGCATCGGTTTGATTGAGTTTCTTTTTTTTACGCTCAACACGTAATATATTGCCTAATTGCTCTAAATAAGGATCCATTTCACACCCAATATGACACCTATTAGTGACAATCTAGCACATATTTTACATTTTGACATCTATTTACGTCATTTTATGATTTAAACATGTCAATATATGGCAGGCGATAATTATTTCATTAGTATTATCGAACAGATTTATTTAACGATAGCTTGAGATATTAGATGATATAACCTGGTGGGTGACTATAAGCTATCTGTATAGTGGAGGCGGAGCACAATAAAATAAATTTAATTATTTTTTCAATTATTGCAGAATCGAGATTCAATGTCGCTTCAGCCATTACTCCAAAACTGATGATTCATTTATAGCATCCGGTCGATATAAATTTAAATTATTGCACTGTGACTATTATATTTACAGTATCCGTATTCTTATTACCCTTATATTCCACATTAACCTTGACGTCACCAGCACCCTTAATGGTAACAAGACCTTTGTCATCGATCGTGATATTGCCTGCAACACTTGATTTAGGTTCCACACTCCAGGTAATACTGGATATCTCTGAAGTTATTTCACTTACTACTTCAGTATTAGTACTACTTTTTTTGTGAGCAAACAAAGTTAGTTGAGTGGTTTTTGTTGTGCCGGTTGGAAGCTTAATTTCGATTGTACCATTTTTGACAACTGTTTTATCAAAGTCATGTATCTTAATATATTCCAGAGTTAGTACTTCAACAGTAATATTCGATGTTTGGGTTGCAGTACCACAGCCAGCTGTGATAATAATAGGTCCGCCAATTGCCTTCGCTGTAACTAAACCTGTATCAGGATTAACATCAACAATATTTACATCTGCTGTAGTCCATTTAGCTGTGGTTTCCAGATTAGTTTGTTGTTTATTATTGATGTTCGCAGTTAGACTTAGTAACTGTGTATCCCCTACCTCCAGGGTCTTGCTGGTAGGTGAAACAACCATATTACTAAAACTACCTTGCTCAACTATAAAATCTACCGTTGGAGCTGGGGTATAACCAAGATAATTCACGGTTAGTTTATAGGGAGTTGTTGCATTAAGACTATTCGTATGGGATGAGAACAAAGGATTATTCAAATCGGTAATATCAAATTTTACATTGCTAATATCATTGGCATCGATAGAGCCCGGCCAGTTAATTTTACTGGTAATAATTCGCGTGGAAGGGGTAGGATCATTAAATATTGCTCTTGCTTCAAGAGCAGTTGAATCACAAACAGTCACCGTTTTTGTCGTACCATCTACCTGGCTATTGTTTATCCACAACGACATACCACCTGTCGTTATTGGAAAAGATGATATTTTAACTAGAGCTGTTCCGGTTACTGAACCGAATTTTGCTTGTACGGTTATGTTTTTAATGGTGGTAGCATCGTTAAATGTTTCAAGGAGTAATTGACCATTGTCATTTATCGTCGAAGCACCTGCAGTACTGGACTCATCGATGATAGAGAAGCTGATATTACTCAGCGCTATTTCATTGCCTTCTTCATTAAACCCGGTAACAGTGATTTGTTCACTATCACCATGATAAAAATAAAAAGTTGGTGTAGTACTACCGGCATTATCCGGAATCAGAGTTTGGGTTAACTTCGATTTTAGAACAATGGAAGTGATTCCAAGTTTGTTTTGTTCAACAATTTGTTTCAAGACTTTGGTGTCACCCGAACCACCACAAGCTGTAATTGTAGTTAGTAATATCAAAATAAGAAATTTTTTAAATATATTCATATTATAAACCCAAACTAGAATGTATGCCGATAACCCAGGCTGACAGCCATTATAGTGACATCTTCGTTATTATAAAAAGCGTTATATTCAGCTGTAAAATAATTATTCTTTGACCCAATAAGGTATTCAAATGCTAGTCCACCTGAAAAACTGGCATATTTATCAGATATGGCATTTTGACCTGTAATCTCTAAACTGGTTTCAGCAACACCGAGTGTAATGAATGCACGCAGTTTGTTATCCGGCTTTGAACCGAGTTTTATATAAGCAGCACTAATACTCTTTATTTTCATATTGCTGTAGTCTTTTTCTTTTTCACCACTGCCACTATATTGCAGTTCAAACAAGACTTGTGGCAGAATAATATAACCGAGCTTTATTTTCGGAGTAAAAATGTCAAATTCAGTTCCATTAACATCAACCCTGGTTGCCATAACATCAGCTTCAACATAAAACGGACCGGCATTCGCCACCGAACTGGATAAAAAAACGAGAGAAAAAAATAAATATAGTGAGAATTTCATATTTCTGAAAAAGTAACTATAGCAGGCTACATAACACTTCGATCTAGCGTTAGATTTTCTGGTACAGGATTCGTTATTGTGTGTGGTATCCGGTTTTGAGAGATCACCAGCACCCGTTCGTAACATCATTGAACAATAAAATAAAAATAAAAATTATATAATATCTAAATAGAATGTAACATATTTCTTCCTTCAAATATGTAACCTTGATAAAAACTAGTCACATTATATCACTAATATATGATTTATTAGTACATACTAATACTAGCCAGCAGATTAATCCTGATAGTAAAATAATTGGAATACGTATAGAAACTGAACATTTACTGTGAATAATAACCAGTAAACGTTATGGTCATCATTTTCAGCTCAAATTATAGTTTCCTTTGTTGTCAAATTGACACCTCGTACAGCTAATTCAAGGAGCAGACTTTCAATCTGACGACAAAGGTATTTAAATTTATAAAATTAATTTACTATTAAATCAGGTCAAGGCGACAACGCCGCAATTTTCTGAACCCGATTATTTCATTATCCATAACCAGTCCCCTTTCATATATTAAGTCTTGCAAATACAAATCGGCCCATTTGATAGTCAAATGTTTATTCGATAATTTTGCCAAAATTTCAATTTTATCAATTAAATAAACTGTATATAAAAATTTTTTTTCGGTTTTGCGAAAAACTAACAAACCAGCATCAAGTTTATTCAAGGTTTTAATTACTGATGACTTATCACATTTTCCACCAATGCAAAGATCAAATTCTTTTTCAGCTGCCGAAGTAACAACCCACCATCGGCGACCAGCAAGAGTGACAACATTTTCAGGATAATCACACAAATAACGTTTTGCACCAAATTTTTCGTTTAAAAAATCAATTACCGCATACAAGTCTTTGTCTGAATTATCTACATTATCTGAAAATAATTTATTGTGTTGCATAATCTATTCTCCGTAATTAATATTGTTTCATATAAGTAAAAGTTAATGTTCGATAATGTGATAATAGGGGCTAGTTAATTAAAGTTCTTATCATACTGTGCCAATTGATTATCAATTTTATTTACCATGAAGATTCCCGTGTAAGTATCTTTTAAAAGTGATATCCCCCAAATCAGGCATACTGTGATTATTATAGAATTAAATCTACTGTTTTTATAAAACATCCATACATGATAATTTATTGGCGCTTAATGACAATTCATTGATAATTGTATGGCATCGAATGACAAGCCAGTGTTTCTGTATTTCTCTATCCTATTGTGACAGTTACAAATTATGAGAGGTTAGAGTATGAAAACAAATAATGATTTTACAGATAAACAATTCTATCAACATACATTGAAAGACTCATTTCATTGTATTGGTACTGGCTTGCACACTGGGCTAAAAGTTATAACCTGGGTGTTGCCCGCAGAACCTGACACCGGAATAGTTTTCGTAAGAACTGACATTGATTCTCCGTATTCAGAAATAAAAGCTAACTGGAAAAATGTTTACGATACACATTTGTCAACAACAGTTGCTAACTCTTATAGTATCCGGGTTAGTACAGTTGAGCACATACTTGCTGCACTTTATTCGTGTGGAATTGATAATGCACGAATACTCGTAGATCGACCTGAAGTTCCTGTTATGGATGGTAGTGCGGCACCATTTGTTGAACTTATAAGTAATGTGGGTAAAGAAAGACAAAATGCCGAACGACGTGCGATTGAAATAAAACAGGCTGTTTTCGTCACTGCGGGGAATAAAATGGCGAGCTTGCTGCCATCTTATACCTCAGCAATAGAATTGGAGATTGATTTTGAATCAAAAGCCATTGGTAAACAACAATTCTTTGCACCGATGAATGAAGAATTTTTTAGCAATGAAATTGCACCTGCACGAACATTTGGTTTCAAGGAACAACTCGATACTTTGCATAAGTTGGGACTGGCGCAAGGTGGTTCAATGAGCAATGCAATTCTGGTTGATGAAGATGAAGTCATTAATGAAGAAGGACTTCGATTTACAAATGAGTTTGTTCGTCACAAAGTATTGGATTGCATTGGTGATATTGCTCTGATTGGCGTTCCTATAATTGGTAAATTTTCTGCCCGTTGTACCGGCCACCATATGAATAATGAACTTCTTCATAAGCTAATGGCTAACGAGCAAAGCTGGCAATATACAACTATGCGAAATTATTTTAATAGAGAGCATAATATTGTGGCCTTCCCGCAACGTACTCGAGAGGTGAAACAAAATATTAGAGGTTGGAAAATATAAATTTTAGGTGATTAATTCATTGCATGATTGATCTTAAATATATAATATTTACTATTTCTTATTTAATTTTGTTAATGCGATTAAAATTATGGGACGATGGCGACCACCTCAGCAACGCGGATCAAGTTATATAACGCAACACGGTTATAATTCACTTGAAACTGAATTACGTGATAAATGGTTACTTCGACGCGAAGTAGTCAAAATTTTATCGGCAGCCGCCGCTGAGGGTGATCGCTCTGAAAATGCGGAATATATCTATCGAAAAAAACAACTACGGGAAATAGATCGGCGTATACGTTACCTGCAAAAACGTATAGATGAATTAACTATCGTTAATACCGTACCAGATGACAAATCCAGAGTTTTCTTTGGTGCGATCGTGACTTTAGAAAATGAGCAAGGTGAAGAAATTACATATCAGATAGTAGGTCCTGATGAATTTGATATCGCTAATGGTAAAATTAGTATGGATGCGCCGGTTGCCAAGGCTTTAATGAAAAAGTCATTGGATGATGAAGTTTCGGTGATATTACCTGAGGGAGTTCAGAGATTTATTATTGTTGGTGTTAAATATGAGTAATTTTTTTAGGCGCAAAGAGCGCAAAGGAAAATCAAAATCAAAATCAAAATCAAAATCATAAAATAGATGAAAATCTAAATCGTAGCTATTCCCTCACCCCAACCCTCTCCCAGAGGGAGAGGGAGTAATAGATATTTTGATTTTCCTTTGCGCTCTTTGCACCTTTGCGGTGAATAATAATTTAAATATCATACGGATTACGCAGGATTATCGTTTCATTTCTTTCAGGACCAGTCGAAATAATATCAATTGGAATTTCAGTAAGTTCGGCCAGGCGTTTTAAATAAGTGCGGGCATTTTCGGGTAATTTATCATATTCGGTAACACCAAAAGTTGATTCTGTCCAACCGGGTAATTCCTCATAGATTGGTTCACAACTTTCAAATGCATCGGCACCTACGGGTGGTGTATCTCTGATATTCCCATTAAATTTATAACCGGTGCAGATACGTAATACATCAAGTCCATCGAGGACATCGAGTTTAGTAATGCATAGACCGGTGACACTATTGATTTGAGCTGATCGCCGCAAGCATACTGCGTCAAACCAACCACAGCGGCGCGGTCTTCCTGTTGTTGATCCAAATTCATGACCTTGTTTTGCCATGTGTGCGCCGTCTGCATCTAACAGTTCTACACCATCATAAAGTTCGGTTGGGAATGGGCCGGAACCAACACGGGTCGTATAGGCTTTGGTTATGCCCAGTACATAAGAAATATATTTTGGCCCCATGCCACTTCCGGTAGATGCACCACCGGCGGTAGTGTTTGATGATGTTACGTATGGATAGGTGCCATGATCAATATCGAGTAAGGCACCTTGAGCACCTTCAAACATGATGTGATTGCCTTTTTTATGATGCTGAAAAATAATTTCTGTTACATCACCCACCATTGGTAAAATTTCTTCGCTCATGGCCAGGGTTTCATCTAATACTTTCTGAAAATCGACTGTATCTGTTTTGTAATAATTTTTTAATGCAAAATTATGGTAATCAAGGACTTCTCCTAATTTTGCAGCAAAGCGTTCGCGATGAAACAAATCACCGACGCGTAAACCACGACGCGATACTTTATCTTCATAGGCTGGACCAATACCCCGACCAGTTGTGCCGATTGCTTTTTTACCACGTGCAATTTCACGGGCAGAATCAAGTGCTATATGATAGGGTAAAATTAATGGACAAGCTTCACTAATTGTTAATCGCTCTCGAGCTGGAATACCATTGTCTTCGAGCATTTTCAATTCTTCTATCAATGCTGCTGGTGATAACACCACACCATTACCAATTAAACACTCGACATTTTCACGTAATACTCCTGATGGAATTAAATGTAATACTGTTTTCTTGTCACCAATCACCAGAGTATGTCCGGCATTATGCCCACCCTGAAATCTAACAACAGCGCTGGCACCGTCGGTTAATAGATCAACAATTTTACCTTTGCCCTCATCACCCCATTGGGTACCAATTACAACTACATTTTTTCCCATTATTGATTTCTCGACTATATATTTTTTAATTATTTTATTTAACTGAAATTACTATTTATGCTTTTGTGACTTTCCAACTGCCCTTTTGCTTTACTAACACTCTGTCACACGCCATATCGATCGCGGTACTTTTTTGATTTGGTAAGAGTGTAATAACACATTCACCAGCTGAACGTAACGATTTAATTTCTTTTTGTAAAGCATTATCAGTAATATCGTGAGGTGCCAAAATACCATTTATGGTATTTTGCGATAACGTTGTTATTGAAAACAATTTTTTTAAATCTGTCGAAAATCCGGTGGCTGGCCGCGGGTTGTTAAAAGCTGCTGCAATATTATCATAACGCCCACCCCAGGCAATAGCATCGCCTTGCCCTGCTACCAATGCGGAAAAAACCACACCTGTGTGATAATGGTAACCACGTAATTCTGCAAGGTCGCAATGCACCTTAATATCTGGAATTAATTTTTGGACATGGTATACAATATTCTCAAAATTATTTATAGCATTCAATACCGCTTTACTCGCCATTGATAATACTTTTTTTGCTTCTTCTATTACTTCAATACCGCCATTTAAATCAATTAAATGAGTAAACATATTTGTAATATTTTTATCAAGTGACCAGGTATCCAACAGAATACCTAGTTCAGGTTTTGATTTGCGATTTAAAATATCAAATAATTCCGTTTCTTGCTCGTTTGTTAATTCAGCTTGTTTAACTAATTCTCGATAGATACCGACATGTCCGATATCCAGGTACAAGGATTTAATACCGGCAAAAGTTAATGTTTCAATCATTAACTGAATCATTTCAATATCACTTTCAATTCCTTGATGACCATATAATTCAACGCCAAGTTGCATTGGACTGCGTGAACCCGTTAATCCATTAACTTTGGTGTGTAACACTGTACCTAAGTAACATAAACGAGAGATTTTTGAATTCGATAAATGAAAAGAATCTATACGAGCAACTTGTGGTGTCAGATCTGCACGGATACCCATCATGCGACCAGTCATTTGATCGGTAATTTTGAATGTTTGTAAATCCAGATCGGTAGCTGAACCTTTTAATAAAGATTCCAGATACTCAATAAAGGGTGGCATTACTAATTCGTAACCCCAGCTATAAAATAAATCTAATAACTGTCGACTCATTGAATCGAGTTGTCTGGCCTGCGGAGGAAGGATCTCTTCAATACCTTCTGGCAAGATCCATGTATCTTGTTGCTTCATTTTATAATACAGACTTTTATGCTTAAATTTTATAATTTAACTTGTCAAAAAATACACTAATACTGCACCAATAGCCATGCTTGATAATCCCATAATGCGTAGATTCCTATCAGACATGTTTGAGACAGCTAACATGGTCTTTCTAAACACATCCGGATTTATTGCTGGCATAAAACCTTCGATGACCATTACTAATGCTACTGCAATTAGAATATTTCCCCACATATAAAATTCCTATTTGTGCTAATTGCAAATATTAATTTTCATATATTATTTTTTTGGGGCCTTTTTATTTTTAAAGTAAGAGAAATAATCTGAATTCGGTTCTAGCACAAGAAAATCATTACCATAGTTAAATGATTTTTTATAAGACTCCATACTTCGGTAAAATGCATAAAATTCCGGGTTTTTCTTATACGCATCAGCAAAAATTTTAGACGCAGTTGCATCACCTTCACCACGAGTAATTTGTCCGTCTCGCTCGGCATTGGCCAAAATAACAACTTTATCCTTATCTGCTGTCGCTTGAATTTTATTTGCTTCACTAACACCTTCAGCACGAAATTGACGAGCAACTTTGTCTCGATCTGATTTCATGCGTTCGAATGTTTTACGTAAAATATCATCAGGTAGTTCTATTCGTTTGATACGAACATCAACTATTTCTACACCAAAACCCGGATCTTCAAAATCTGTAAATACAAATCCATCTTCCTTTTTTATTAAACCGGTACTCAGTAAATTCATGTCCCTGGTTACTTGCAGCATTATTTTTTCACGTTCGGTCGAGACAACCTGGCGTTTTACTTTTTTTGCAAATATATCCAACAAAGCCTGATTCACAATAGCATATAATCTGCCTTCGGCTTCTTTATTGATGGTATTAACACCAGTGGTGTTCTTAACGTAAAATTCTTCAATATCGTAAATTTTCCATTTGATATAATAATCTACATTCAAAAGTTCACTATCGGCTGTAGTAAAAAATTGTGGACGAACATCGTAGGTTTGAATTCGTTTATCGAATTTTTTAATATTATTAATAAAAGGAATTTTAATGTGTAATCCAGATTCTATATCGGAATCAGAA
The DNA here is from genome assembly GCA_048060815.1 of Thiohalomonadales bacterium. Lineage (GTDB taxonomy): Bacteria > Pseudomonadota > Gammaproteobacteria > UBA6429 > Thiohalophilaceae > CAYQUC01. Next base: position 9,993 of record JBGMQW010000037.1, read on the forward strand.
AATTTACCTAAAGCAAACTTAACCGCAAATACCCGTTCATCTACGGTATAAAATGAATTGGCCGCAATAATAAGCACTACTGCCAATATAATAAATATTGACCACATTTTAGCTGTCATTATCGTGTTCTCCTGCTGCGATCTTTATTGTTACTACCTGTCGAACTCGTATTTGACGAGTTTGATTCAGCATTTAAATTTTCAAATAAATCACGATCCGATTGTTTAAATGATTTACGTGATTTTACTATTTGATCTAAAGGTAAATACATCAAGTTATTACCGCCTTTAACATCAATCATTACTTTATTTGATTCGGCAAAGACCTTTTCCATGCTCTCCAGATACAAACGCTGCCGAGTTACTTTTGGCGCTTTTTCGTATTCTTTTAAAATTTTGGTAAATCGAGTCGTTTCGCCAGTAGCTCGAGCAATGACTTCGGATTTGTAAGCTGCTGCTTCTTGTAGAATTCGAGCAGCCTGACCTTCGGCTCGAGGCACGATAGCATTAGCATAACCGCTAGCCTTATTTATATCCTTTTCTTTTTCCTGTTCTGCTGCTTTAACATCAAAGAAGGCTGGCAAAACCACGCTTGGCGCTACCGATTTTTGCATATCAAACCCACGTAGCTGGATACCGGTTTTGTAATTATCCAGAATTAATTGAACTTTTATTTTAACTTCTTCTGCAATTGCAATACGTCTACCTTTAATAACATCTTCAAACTCTTCACCCCCAACAACTTCTCTTACAGAGCTTTGTGTTGCTAATAAAATAGATTGATCTGGTAGTGCATCCATAAATAGATAATCTTTGGCATTTTTGATGTTATATTGAATAACGTATTCAACATCAACGATATTATCATCCCCGGTTAACATTAAGGCTTCATCAGAACCTTGCCCAATATTAATTTTTCGGACACCGGAAACATTAATAATAGTTTTATCCTGAATGCCGACCGGTAGCCAGTGTGGCCCGGGATTAGAGATAGAATGGAATTTACCAAATTGCAATACTACGGCTTGTTTTCCTTCATCAACAATATAGATTCCCGCTAAAGCCCATACAACAGCAGCCAATCCAGCGATAATAATAAAGACCGATGCTATTCCTTTGAAATTACCTGAACCACCACCGCCAGAACCTTTTTTACCACCAAAAATACCCGATATTTTTTTCTGTACGTTTTTAATTACTTCATCTAAATCAGGTGGTCCCTGATCTTTGCCGCGGTTTCCCCAAGGATCTTTATCTCCCCCGGAACCGCCTGGTTCGTTCCAAGCCATGTATGACTCCATATTTTAATTTAAATTAATTATAACTAGTCGTTAGTTTATGGTGCTTTATTTTTAATATTCAATATATTTTCTTTATTTATTCTTATTTCCCCAAATTAATTTAGTCCATTTGATAGTATGACAAATTTTATGGGGCTTTGGCTTCTATCGCAAGTTGTCTGTCCACTGGATTGACAATTTTTTGTTCTATATGCTCTTTTTTGCACAGTGCGAACCAATCTTTGCGTTTTAAGGTGATATCCATAACAGTACAACCATCGTCTGTTATTTGCTCATTTTGAACAGTGCCCTTCTCAAATAGACTGGCTCGAAGCCGACCCTCGGCAGGTCCCAATGATATCTGGTGTTTTATAGTATCCTCTTCAAGTTGTTCTTTTATTACTTGTTGTAGTGCTTCAAGACCATCACCATTTAGTGCTGAAATCCAAATTCTTTGTATATTGCCTGAACCATCCCGGTCTATTCGAGACTTGCTATTACTTGTAACACAATCTACCTTATTATAAACCTCAATTGTATTTACTTTATCGGCTTTTATCAGCTTAAGGACTTTATTTACTTCGCCAATATTTTGTTCACGAATTGGACTCGATGCGTCAATCACGTGCAATAATAAATCCGCCTCACAGGTTTCCTGTAAGGTTGAACGAAACGCGGCAACAAGATCATGTGGTAAATCCCGAATAAATCCAACTGTATCCACTAAAATAACGGCATCACCATCGGGTAGTTCTAATCGACGTAAAGTCGGGTCTAATGTCGCAAATAACTGGTCTTCTGCAAAAACGTCGGCCTCGGTCAAAGTATTAAACAAGGTGGACTTACCTGCATTGGTGTAACCCACCAGTGATACTGTAGCAATATCTGCTCGCTTACGTGAGCGGCGACCTTGTTCACGTTGACTCTGTACTCGTTTGAGTCGTTTGTTTAATTGTTTTATACGTTCATTCAATAAGCGTCTATCAGTTTCAAGCTGCGTTTCACCGGGACCTCTTAAGCCAATTCCGCCTTTTTGACGCTCCAAATGGGTCCAACCTCGAACTAAACGGGTAGCAAGGTGACTTAACTGCGCTAATTCAACTTGCAGCTTGCCATCATGGGTTCGTGCCCGTTGGGCAAAAATATCTAAAATTAATCCGGTTCTATCCAATACCCGACATTCGATACTGGCTTCAATGTTACGTTCTTGAGCAGGAGATAATTCATGGTTGAATAAAACTATTTCAGTTTTAAGCGATTGAACCAGTGTTTTTAATTCTTCAATCTTACCTTTACCGATAAAATGGCGTGGATCGGGCACAGTGCGTGATCCTGTCAGAATGTCCAGCACTTCTGCACCAGCAGAACGTGCCAGCTCTTTAAATTCTGTCAGACTATCTTCAACTGTCGATCCATAATATTCAATGTGAACAATAATAGCTCGCTCACCACTTTTAGGTCGCTCAAACAATCTGGGGACTCCCGTACCAACTGGAAAAAGCTGCTAAATTAATTATTACCGGTAGTACTAGTTGAAGAATCAATTTCTTCCGACATAGGTAATTTAATATTGCGAGATGGAACAATCGTTGAGATTGCATGTTTATATACCATTTGATTAACGCTATTTCGCAATAACACGACAAATTGATCAAAAGACTCAACTTGCCCCTGTAACTTAATACCATTTACGAGAAAAATAGACACAGGAATTCGCTCTTTCCTAAGCGCATTTAAGAATGGATCCTGTAATGCTTGCCCCTTACCCATAATAAAATCTCCTTGTATTTTAATTGTCTGGAGTATATTTGTCCCGTAAATCGGGATCTCATAACGATTAATAATTGACCAAAATAGTGCGCTCAATTACTTAAAATTGTCATAAAAATCGTGGTTTGTTGACTATTATACTAGCACAATCTTGTCATTATAATAACGACAGAGATTAGCTGGCTATTCAGTAGACAAGAACTCCGACTATTAGTTTACTAATAATGGGGATTTGGATAGTTTTTTCAATACTTTTTCCATAATATTTTTATCTAAACTATCAAACCAGTCATTTGGTGACTCTGAACGTAACCAGGTAAATTGTCGCTTGGCAAGTTGCCGGGTACCTATTATCGCCCGTTCAATCATTTCTGATCTGGACATAGTGCCATCAAGATACTGCCAGACTTGACGATATCCGACACAACGCATCGAGGGGTTATCCAGGCTCAAATCTCCTCGATCATAAAATTGTCTAACCTCATCGATTAAACCGATTTCAAGCATTTGTTTAAATCGTAATTCAATATTGGTATGCAATACGGAGCGCTCTGATGGAGCTACCACTAAATCAATAATATTATAATCTAGTTTAGAAGCTGTATTTTTATCGTGGAATTCTGAGATAGGCACACCGGATAACTCATATACTTCTAAAGCACGCTGAATACGTTGAGGATCATTTGGATGTAGTCGGGCCGCAGTTTTTGGATCGACCCGGGCTAATTTCTCAAACATAAATGCCCAACCCTTCTCAGCCGCTAATTTTTCGAGACTTGCACGGACAGCAGCATCACTGCCTGGCATATCGGATAAACCATGTCGCAATGCCTTGTAATATAGCATTGTTCCACCTACTAATAATGGAATTCGGTTCTGATTAATAATATCGTTCATTTCACGCAAAGCATCATCACAAAACTGCGCGACAGAATATGATTCACTTGCGTCGATAACATTTATTAATCGATGCGGTGCCAACGCCAATGTTTCTGCATCGGGTTTTGCGGTACCGATATCCATACCTTTATAAATTAAAGCAGAATCAACACTAATAATATCAACTGGTAATTGTTTAACCAGCTCAACAGCAATAGCGGTTTTACCAGATGCAGTAGGACCCATTAAAAAAATAGCTGATGGCTTTTGAGAGGAATTATTCACTATTAGTTTTTTCCTGTGTGACTTATTTTAAAAAATATTAAATCACAGTTTTTTCTATTTTAATTAGAATTCGCTGAATAATTACATTTAATTTTTAAATAAACCATCAAGATCATCAGCACTCATTTTGTGCCACCATTTATTATTCTCAGACATTAATATCGTATCATCCAGATTATTAAGTTTGAATAATAGCTGTGTCGCTAATTCTGTATTAAAATTTATCGTATCAACCAAATCAGAGTTGCATAATACTAGAAGAAATGCTTCTATTTCGATTTTTTTATTATTTACTAAAAATACTACAATATTTTTAAATAACTTTGAATAATTAATATTTGTTAATACTACAGGAATGCTACGTAACATTATTGATTCCAGACCTGTTACAGTAACTTCAATTCCGACTTTATTAAATAAATTTAAATATTTTTCGAGTATATCAACTTGCTTTTGCTCTAAGGAAATTGAGGCAGGAATTATTAAAGGTTTTGAAATGATATTATTATCTTTATATTGTTGTAATAATTTATAAGTCATTAGAAAGCTTTGTGCTTTTTTAATATTAATTAATGTGACACCCGTTTTTTTTTCAGTTAACAAATAGTATTGTTCAATGATTCCTAAAATATTACCAAAAAAACTCTCCGGAAAATTTTGTGGTCCAGCAGGAATATTTAAACTTGCGATTGAATTATTGGAATAATTTTTACTGGCTTCAGACACATAACCAGTAAGGCTATTTTGTTTATTAGTATCGAATTCAGATAAAGGATTTAAGTTACTCTCACTGCCGTCATTTGACCTTAACGCTTGAGTTAAAACATGCGACAAAAAATCATGTACTAAACGCAAGTCACTAAATCGGACCTCGTGCTTGGTAGGATGAACATTTACATCAATAAATTCTGTATTAATTGTTAAATATAAAATATAAGCAACGTAACGTCCTTCAGGCAGTTTATCTTTAAATACTTGTCGAATTGCATGAAAAATCACCCGGTCGCGTATAATACGGCCATTAATATAAAAATACTGGATATCTGCACTTGAACGTGAATAATTTTCTTTTGCCAGCCAACCTTTCAAAGTCATTCCTGAGGCTTGAAAATTCAGGGTTATAGTATTTTCATAAAATGATTTACCACAAATTTTCTGTACTCGACGTGATTTAGCTTGTTCATCCAAAGCAGGTTGAAAACGGTATACTTCTCGATCATTATGTATGAAAACAAAAGCTGAATTAAAATCACTCAATAACAATTGCTTTATAACTTTTTCAACATGTAAATATTCTGTTCGTTCCGTTCGTAAATATTTTTTACGCGCCGGAATGTTATAAAATATTTTGTTAGCAATAACCGTTGTTCCAATCGGATGAGCGACTGGAATTAATTTTAATTTACTAATATCAAAATCATCATATCTTGATTTATTTTTATTGGAATAATCCAGTTTCCAGGCTGTATCATCTTCGGCTACTCTGGAGCTAATTTCAAATTTTGATACTGACGCAATACTGGCAAGAGCTTCACCACGAAAACCCAAAGTATTTATATGCCCTAGTTGCTCCTGAGAATAAATTTTACTAGTAGCATGGGGACTAACTGCAAGACATAATTCACTGGCTGGAATACCAAAACCATCATCAGTAACACTTATTTTTTCTAATCCAGCTTGTTGTATTTCTATACGAATATGACGTGCACCAGCATCAATGCTATTTTCAATTAATTCTTTAAGAATAGACGCTGGCCGTTCAACAACCTCACCTGCAGCTATCTGATTAGATAAGCTAACAGGTAATTTTTGGATAGGATTTTTTGAAATCGTATGATCTGACATGTTCTTTTCTGCTGACCCAATACTATAACTATAAAAGAGAGCAACAAAGCTATTTCCATTAGATACTAATCTTCGTACGTAAAATTAGTATTCTTATTAATTCGAATTTAAATAATTGGAATTCGAAGTATTTTACCAATTTTCAATTTATCATTGGATAAATTGTTTACCGTACGAATTCCTTTGACACTAACCTGATATTTTCTGGCAATATAAGACAGGGTTTCCCCTCGAACAATTTTATGTTTTTGTTCTTTCATTAATGCCAGTTTTGTTCCAGGTGGTGCATTTGATTTAAAATAACTTTGTACACCATGTAAAATTGCCTTTGACATTTTAGTTTGGTACTTGCCACTACGTAATCGAGACTCTTCTTTTGGATTTGAGATGAATGCCATTTCAATTAAAATTGATGGCATGTCGGGTGCTTTTAAAACTCTAAATCCAGCTTTTTCTACATTAATTTTGTGCAGTGAATTGACACCTTTTAATTTTCGTAATACTTGTTTCGCAACACGGTGACTATCTTCAAGGGTTGAGTTCTTTACCATATCAACCAGCACCAGTTTAAGTAAATCATCCTTGTCTCCTAAACTAACACCACCGATCAAATCAGAATTATTTTCTTTATTTGCTAACCAACCAGCTGCTTCACTACTCGCGCCATTATCAGACAAAACGTAAACTGATGAGCCTCTGGCTTTTTTTGTTCGAAATGCATCTGCATGTAATGAGATAAATAAATCTGCTTGTCCATGCCGTGCAATTTCAACTCGCTTACCCAGACCAATAAAATAATCACCTTTTCTTATAAGCACGGCTTTCATACCAGCTTGACTATTAATCTTTCGTGCAAGTTTTTTAGCTACTTGTAATACTATTTTTTTCTCTTTCGTTCCACGATATCCAATTGCACCAGGATCATCACCACCATGCCCCGCATCAATAGCAATAATTACATCACGAGGTTTATTGGATATATAACGTTTGATTATTTGTTTTTTCTTTTTGTGTTTGAGATTTTTGTTAAATAAATCTAACACTAAACGATAGCCATAATCTTTATTTGGTGATAATACAAAACTTTTTGGCTGAACGGCTTTTTTTAAATCCAGAACGATACGCAAATCGTTTTTATTTCGTTTTGCGGTTCGCACACCTCGTAATAATGAATCGTTACCGTTTATTTTTAAAGTTGATAATGAAGTCATCAGATTGGTATTTTTTAAATCAATAACAATACGATTAGGCGCTTTCATGGTGAACAAATCGTGAGTAACTCGATTACTTAAGTCAAAAACCAGACGAGTGTTATCTGGTGCTTGCCACATGCGCACTCCTTCGATAAAGGTTGTGGCGTAAATTTCTGGCGTAAAAACACATAAAGACAGTGTTAAAAATAAGAGGTGACATGAGCGATAAAAAGTAAACATAACTTTTTCTATACAAATTTACATATTAATAAAAACACACACAATATAAATGTAATTATGGGCCATTATATTGTCTTAATTCAAGTATTATATCGGTAATTCTTTTTAATTCTTAATTAGTTAACGAATAAAGTTCGTGTTATCTCTCAAATACGATCAAATCGATCTATTTTCCCTGTTTTTATTATTGTTAAATAATAACAGATAACAGTTTCTTAACACCTCATTTTAGCGCATAACTCACGTCCATTAGTCATTACATCCAGTCGAATAGTTAAATCTGCCTCCGGCAACCAACCAACGCCTTGCTCCGGCCATTCAATTAAGCATATCGAATTAGCATTAAAATAATCTCTCGCCCCCATAAATTCCAATTCTTCAGGGTCACTCATTCGGTATAAGTCGAAATGATAAAGTTCTTTATTATCAATAGCATATGACTCAACCAAAGTATAAGTTGGACTTTTAACCGTTCCTTGATAACCCAATGCATGTAATAAACCCCGAACTAAAGTGGTTTTTCCAGCGCCTAAACTACCGATAAGATAAATCACACCAGGGTGATCGGCTTGCTGGCATAATTTTGCAAGTTCTGAACCAAACAGAACTGTTGCAGATTCATCTTCCAGGAAGCGTGATGGGATATCAAACATGGTTATTATTAAATTTATAACTTAAATTTGTAACTTAGCGCTATCCATGAGTTCACTTTGGATTAACCAGATTACGAATCCATGGCATAAGATCACTTGCAAGTAATCCACGTTCACCGAATTCTAGCGCAGCATTGTCCGCTGCAGCACAGTGGACACAAACAGCCAGACGAGTGGCATTTGCTTTGCTCAATCCTTGTGCAATTAATCCACCAATAATTCCCGACAATACATCCCCCATACCACCCGAGGCCATACCGGGGTTACCCTCAGCACAAACACCGATTAACTCCTGTTTAACGGCTATAAGAGTACCACGTCCTTTAAGGATAACAACCCCGTCATATCGTTCTTTTAATTTGCTAATAGCAGCATATCTATCGTGTTGAATTTCAGTTACTGATACTGCTAATAGTCGTGCAGCCTCCCCTGGATGAGGGGTTAAAATCCAGTTTTTGTTTTGCGTTGGTTGTTTTGCGAGTAGGTTCAATGCATCAGCATCAACCACCGTTGGTAAATCATGAGCCAGAGCCTCTTTAAACATTTCTAAAGCCCAGTCAGATTGACCGAGACCTGGTCCAATTACAATATTAGTTGCCTTTTTTAACAAGATTGATAATGCATCTGCTGTTTCTATACCATGGCACATCAATTCCGGACAATTAACATTAACCACATAAGAATGGCTCGAACGTGTTGCAATACTAACCAGTCCTGCTCCGGTTCGAAGTGCGGCTTCCCCCGCCAGCCTGATGGCACCTAGATATCCTTCATCGCCACCAATCACAACGACATGCCCAAAATTACCCTTGTGCGCTGATTGCTCACGTGCTTTTAAGCGATGTACTAATTTATGATATTTTAACCTTACTGCTGAAGGCTGAAATTTATTATAAATGGCATCAGGAATATTAAGATTATCAAATGCCAGTTCACCACAATATTCAGCCGCTTGTCCGGTGAGTAACCCCTGTTTCAAGCCGATAAATGAAATTGTACAATTTGCGATTACAGATTCCCCCAGCGGCACACCCGTATCGCCATTTAATCCAGACGGAATATCCAGAGACAATACCGGTACCCCACTAAAATTTATTGCTGTAATGGCATGTAGCCATACTCCGGATACTTCTCTACGCAAACCTGTACCCAATAACGCATCAATAATAATATCGTATTTTGATAAATTTTGATTTTTAAACGTTTCCGGCTCGATACCAACACTAAATAATCTTTGCGCAGCTGCAAATGCATCACCTTGTAATTTTTTAGAATCACCTAGTTGTAATACCGTGGTTTTTATTCCAGCCTCTGCTGCTAGGCGTGCAACAACAAAACCATCACCGCCATTGTTGCCAATACCACATAAAACCACCATAGATTTCGTTTCTGGCCAGTTTAAAGTGCATTTATTAAATGCCGCTTCTCCGGCACGTTCCATTAAGACATTGCCTGGAATTTCGAATTGCTCAATTGCAAATCGGTCCATTTCGGTGACTTGTTTAGATCGATATAAATTATGTGGATTCAGGGTCATGGGTTTATGATAACTATTATGGATCTTATAAAAAAGCCTTCATCACAATTAAAAAATGCCGAGTATCTCGCCAATAAGATTAAGCTATGGGGGCTTGAACTGGGCTTTGAGGCTATCGGCATTAGCGATACCAATTTATCGGCAGCAGAGCTGAATTTATTAACCTGGTTAAAAAACGGCCATAATGGTGAAATGAAATGGATGCAACATCATGGCAATAAACGCAGCCAACCGACAAAATTGCTATCCGGCACCACTCGAATTATCAGTGTACGGCTCAATTACCTACCCGCGGAGCACTCAAACCCGGAATCTATTTTAGCTGATAATTTAAAAGCTTATATTTCACGTTATAGCCTGGGACGTGATTATCATAAACTCATGCGCAACCGCTTACAAAAACTTGCCGACAAAATAAATAATGAAATCGGAGAGTTTACTTACCGTGCATTTGTCGACAGTGCTCCAGTACTGGAAAAAGCCATTGCTGAAAAAGCCGGTTTGGGCTGGATTGGAAAACACAGTAACTTAATTAACCAGGAACAAGGCTCCTGGTTTTTTCTGGGTGAGTTATATACCAATCTGGAATTGCCTGTTGATAAACCCGCAAAAAATCATTGTGGTACTTGTACCTCGTGTATTGATCTATGTCCAACCAAAGCCATTATTGCGCCCTATACAATTGATGCACGTCGTTGTATTTCCTATCTGACAATAGAATTAAAAGGTAGTATTCCACTTGAATTTCGTTCCATGATGGGCAATCGAATTTATGGCTGTGATGATTGCCAGTTAGTTTGTCCATGGACTCGTTTTAGTCAACAAAGTAATGAGCCTGATTTTAATCCTCGACATCAACTCGATTCAATTGAATTAATAGAATTATTTAAATGGACCGAGCAGGAATTTTTGAAAAATACCGAAGGCATGGCAATTCGGCGAATTGGTTATGAATCGTGGAGTCGAAATATTGCAGTTGCGTTAGGTAATGCGGTTAAATCAGAGGCAATTATTGAATCATTATTATCGCGAGAAAATGATCAAGCTGTCATTGTGAGAGAGCATATTGATTGGGCGTTAAATAATTTGAATTGTAAAAACTAGTATACGAAGTTAAACTTTCACATCAATAATAGTTCCTATCACTTTATTGGTAATTGACACTGATTGTGCATTAGCCTCAACATGAGTTTTATCTGCTTTTAAATCAACCAATGCACTGACTTTTTCTACCTGCCCTTGCATTTGTGTAGCACCAGCTAATTCCGCTGTATGCTTACGTGTATTATTTATGCCTTTGTGCATCCCGGCCAAGGCGGTATATGTTGAAGGACCAATTTTCACTACAGTCACCATAAATGCTACCGCTATAGTTAATTAGCGTCTGAGA
>JBGMQW010000038.1:0-21002 GCA_048060815.1 Thiohalomonadales bacterium
GTTGCAGTATGCCACCCCCCAGCATCTTCAATACAATCACGTCTCCAAATTCCAGCTGTTCCATTAAAATTCATAAACAAATGAGAATTACTTTTTGCCTTTTGTTCAATTAGAAAATGAAAGTCGAACAAAATATGGCAGTGATAAAAATATTTCAGATTATATTGATCTAATAACAGGTACAAGTACAGGTGGGATTTTAGCAATCGGGTTATGTATACCCGGAAAAAATGATATTCAAAAATATAATGCTCAAGACTTATTAGACATTTATGTTGAACGGGGTGATGAAATATTTGATATCTCTGTTTGGAAATCAATTATGTCAGTAGGTGGCTTAAATGATGAAAAATATGATGCTAGTGAATTAGAAGATGCACTGAAAGATTATTTCGGAAACATAATGCTTTGTAACTTGCTTAAACATTGTCTAATTACATCTTATGATTTTAAGAGAAGAAAAGCACATTTTTTTAGAAAATCAGCAGCAATTAACGATAGTAGTAATAATTTTTTAGTTAGGGATGTAGCCAGAGCCACTTCAGCTACTCCTACGTACTTTGAAACTGCTAGAATAAAATCAAATACAAATATTACATATCCACTAATTGTTGGAGGACTATTTGCTAATAATCCTTCTATGTGTGCTTATGCTGAAGCAAGATATATTCATAATATTAGTAGTTCAGAAGAAATGAGTATCCTTTCATTAGGAACAGGAGAATCAAAAAATCCATACTCATATCCTGAAGCAAAGGATTGGGGAGTTACAAGTTGGATTAAACCAGTGATTGACATAATGTCTACCGCTGTCTCAGAAACAACTGATTTTCAACTGCAACAAATTTTTAGTTCATCTAACTATTCGGATCATTATTTGCATATACAAAGTACAATACCATCGTGGTGTTCAACTGATATGGATAATGCTAGCACAGATAATATCCAGGCATTACAAGATGTGAGTGAACGAATCGCATCAGACAATAAGAGCAGATTGAAAGATTTTGTAATGCTGTTAGCATGAATATTTAGAACAACATTTTTAACACAGTCAACAACCGGTCTCGGGTTGCCCATTAGTCAAGCCTAGATACTAGTTTCTATTACATTTTAAATGTAATTTATTACGTCAGGGTTTAGTATTGACGAGTTCTGGATTAGTGATTACCTTCTAATTAAAACAATATAAAAACCGTTGAAAGAATCGTAGACTTCCCGTCACTGTATAAGCTACAGAAGGGGGATAATTCAGTACTTTCGAATCAGTCATGATCGCAAATTTACTAAAATGATCTGCATCTAACCAGCGATAGGAAAAAAAATGCTCTCCGGAAGTATAGACATTTCCAAGATCATCATGAATTTTCTTTTCAGTCAATTGAACAACTGGTTCTCTAGTAAAGTTAACGCCTAAATCGACTTCTTCTTGAAAGATACCAGGTTCATTCTCATAACTTGCACCAATTACTGAAATCATTCCAAAAATACTAATATTTCCACATTTATGTGGTAATCGAAGTGTTGTGTCATAAATTGGGTAGTCTCTGTCTGCAGTATGTGGCATTACGATATCTCCTTATTTAAATGTTAATAACTAAACTATATGTAGTATTATTAAAAGCAAAAAAAATAAATATGAACTATTTTTGTTGTTAAATGTAAATTATTTACTTGTTGTTGACAATACTACTTTATATAATGCGCGAACTAACCCTACCTGCGTAGGGTAAGACCATGGATTGTAGCAATAAATGTTTTTTTAGCAATATTTTGTAGAAAAATATCCACATTTCGAAAAAATATCAACTTAAGAGATGGTATTATTTAATTTTATTACAGTTTTAGTGTTTGTACACTGATGACCTAACCATACGAGTTAGGGATAATTATTAAACTGAAAGGAGACTAAGCATGAAGATGTTATTTAAAAGTATACTTGGTAGTGGATTATTAGTATTGTTATTAAGTTCCAATTCTGTATTTGCTTCAACTAATCACTTAAATCCAGATATAAACAGTCAAAATATCAATACCCAAGCAAGTACAATTTTTTATTCAACTGCGATTCAAAATACGTTTGGAACGTATGCGGTTACATGTCAACCCTGCCCGCCCGGAAAGATATGTCCCCAAATGCTTACCGCCAACAAAACCACCTGAACCACCACTATGTAAACCATGTCCCCCTGGAAGAATTTGTCCACAGGTATGTATTCCACCTGACATGTATTAAAAAATCCCGATTTATCAATCGGGCTAATTTGTAGTTACTATTCTGTCGTTATTGATAAATTTTCATACATAAATGTTATTTCATTCATTTTAATCAATATCTTTTCACTCATCATTGCGACAATAAATGGTACCGGTTTTTTATTATTTCTTTCAAGTCCAAACTCTAACAACTCCCATTTCGCTTTTACATCGTTTAATGCCAAATGGATACTTTGATTATTTTCCTGTGCATTAATTAATTCCAATAAAGCAGCTTTAAATTCCTTTTTAATCTGTTCTGTCTGTTCTGTATATTTTTCGTCATCAAAACCCCATACCTTTAACATATAAGTTTTTGCCAACATCTGGGAAAGCATACGTTGCCGGCCAGAAATATTGACCAACTTTGTATATTTTGTTCCTGAGGTTTCGTGTAATAAATTAACCACATTATGAGATGCTAATAATAATTCATTATTTTTAGCTATTAACCACTTTGCATTTTTACGAGAAACAGGTTCTGTTAATATTTTTTGATAAGGCAACCATAATTTAGTAACCAATTTCAAACTATGTGTTATCTTTGCATTTTGAGAATATTTTGTTAGTTCGTCTAACTGTTGATTATAGAGATCGATTTCCTTTTTAAGTTGTAACGAAGAACTTTCTTCCAGTACATCAATACCGATGCCTATCATGGCATAAAATTTAAGCATTCTTTGGGTTAACATCCGCTGACGGCCAGCTTTGTTTATTGCTGAAGATACAGTTGTAATACCACCATAGGCATTTATATTTTCGTTATTGACACTCGCAATAAAAATAATAATAACCAGAAATAAATTAAAACGTTTTTTCATTTCAGATTTCCGTGCTTATGGAGTAATGTATTAACATACACTAATATAAAATGATAAATCTGTTCTGGATCACAAAAGAACAACATACCTGAATGGTTAGATGGATGGATTACTTTAACTGCTGAGTCGTGTATACAATAATGGTAATTCTCGTGGTAGTTCAGAAGGTTTACGAATCACTACATAATTATTTGTACCAAACATAAACGGTAAATAATCTCCTGCTTTTTCATCTATCGTGACACAAAAAACGTGTAATCCTTTTCTGCGTGCTTCAATTAATGCCATGCGGGTATCTTCGATACCATAACGACCATCATACAAGTCAAGATCATTTGGTTTGCCATCGGTTAATAATAATAATAATTGTTGACTTGCAGTTTGTTTACTTAAAATAATGCTTGCATGACGGATAGCTGCACCCATTCGAGTATAAAATCCCGGTTTTATGGCATTAATGCGGCCACGTGAAACGGTAGTATGAGATTCATTAAACGTCTTTAAAGTATGAAAACGGTTACAATCACGATAACGTGATGAAAAACCATATATTGCAAACTGATCAGCACTCGCAGAAAGCGCTTCAGCAAACAATAATAGACTATCACGAATGACATCGATCACACGGGATTGATCATTTACCCAGGAGTCGGTTGATAATGACAGGTCGGCAAGTAATAAGCAGGCCATGTCTCGAATTCCACCACGAAATTCACGATACATTCCCCGTTCAGCAATGTTATGATTTCGTTTTTGTTCAGTGGCAAAATCGAGATAGGCATCAAGATCCACTTCACTGCCCTGCTGTTGCCCTCGGTACCATATTCGTGACGGCTTTAAAACTTCAAATTGCTTGTGTAGTTGTTTTGCGGTGTAACGTAATCTGGAAGGTAATTCAATTACATGTACATTATCCGCAATCATTGGTTGTAGGGTACAAAAATCTTTAACTAATTCACCTTTGCGATAATCCCACTCAGGTAACAAAATACCTTCACCTAAAGGTGTGTCATCACTTTCAGACGAAGGTAGATCGAGATCAAACCGAATACGTTTTGTTATCGATTTATTATCACGGGCGATACTCAACTTATCCAGATCGTTTGCGGAGTCTTCGGCTGAAACGAGATCTTCATCTTCATCGGTACACCGATCAACTTTAATGTATTCTGCCCAACTAAAAATATTTTCGAAACGATCCAAAACCAGCCCACTATTACCATCCGGCATCTCAACGTTTTCTGCCTGGTAACGACGTTGCTGTTCAGGTTCATGTGTTTCACCTCCTGCTTCAGGAGAATTTACTTCATCTTCGTCTTTAATGATATTTCCAGTACTATTTCCAGACTCTGGTGGCGCAGGATACAACCACAGAAAAACCGGCTGCGGAGAAAAAGTTTGATGTTCCGGTAAAAATACTGCCTGCTCCGGATTTTGTAAAACTTGTTTTATAATAAGTTCGATCCGGGTTTGTTCGGTTGTTAAGTTTTTTGCATCAGGTCTTAAAGCCAATTGTGCTGACACTAATCTTTGGTAACGTGTCGTTAAACCAGGAAAACGCTTTAATATCCTGCAGCTCAACCACTGGTTATTTTTGATCCAGCCTGAATTCAAGTTTTTATCCTGTTGCTTAAATCGAGTAAATCCCGATGCCAGAGCAGCTAACCATAAATACAGATCGTGATTTAATGACTTTTCGGGGAAAACATCAATACCAGCAGGCAAGTTTAGAATCGATTCATTGCGCCAGGCAAATTCAAATTGAATATTTGTCCCTGCGATACGTTGTAATACAGTTTTTGATGTTTTGTACTCGATTGCCGAAGTCGACTCTATTTTCGTATTACTATCACCCCCCATGGCACGAAACATTATCCCAACAATCTTACAAACTTCATTGAGCTGAACATTTTCCGCCGGATAATTTTTAATTGTCGTTCGTGTTATTAACCGATGCCATAATGAACCTACAGATTGTTCCAGTTCAATCAGCTGATGAATTTTTTGTAGTAGTTTTTGTGCAAACACCATTAATGATCACTTTCCTGAAGCGCTGACAAACCGTGCTTCCAGGACAATATCGACGATTTTCCATTACCTTCTTGAACTAACTCACAGGCATTTAAACACAAACCGCATTCAGTACAATTGAACATACGTCGTTTAATAGAACGTGGTTTGAGTCGCATCGGACATTCATTATCACACGCATTAAAGCAATTCTGACATTGAGTGGCATTATTTCGATCAAAACTAACTACCATAGCATGTTTATTTGCCATCCATACCAGACTTTGAAATACACCAACGGCACATGCGTAACGACAGAACAGATGGCGCGCAAACATAAATTCGATAGAAAGTAATATTGTTGCTACACTGATAAATAATAATTGATTACGCGTTAAACTGAAAGAAACTAGATTGTAATAAATTTCTTTTGGTGGTAACAAATAAGTGAGTAATACCACGGCCCATAATAAAGCAAAAAATGCAACTGCAACATAAACCAGGTACCAGTATATTTTGTGAATTTTAATCTGACTTCTGTCTGGTAGTTGTAATGAATCTTTTTTATCCCAGAAACTGAGTTTACCGCTAGCTTTTCTCATCAAATTGTTAACTATTTCAACAACTGAGAAATGCGGGCACAACCAGCCACAATAAAGGCGGCCATACTTCCATGACGTCCAGCCAAATAATAAAACGATAGCGAATAATGGTAAAAAACCACGTAGAATAATATTCAATACCGCATCAGATGCACTAGCCTGTCCGGTTACTAAGAGATCCAGATCTAATGTCCAGTCTTGACCAAAAAAAATAAAATGACCCAGGGTTAAATCAAACCGAAAGATATTTAATATCGGTGCAAAAATAAAAAGCAGAAAAAAACTGCTCTGTAATACCCGCCGTTTAAACTGCCTATCTGAATTTAGTATTTTCATCGACCAAAAGTTGCATAAACCACTTCCATTAACGCATTCACTGTTTCTTCATCATCGGTTAAAGGCTCAACCAGTGCCGCTCGACATGCTTCAACCGGATCAAATCCGCCGGTAATCAAAGTTGCGGTATAAACCAATAATCGGGTACTTGCATTTTCTTCCAGATCATGATCTTTTAAAACTCGAAATGCATGTGCTAATGATACCAGTTGTTTCGCTTGATATTCCGCGATACCAGTTTCAGCCAGTATAATATCCTGTTCCTGTTTTGATTCAGGATAAGAAAATCGCATGGATACAAAACGCTGTCGGGTACTGGGTTTCAAACCTTTAAGTATATTCTGATAACCCGGATTATAAGAAACGACCAGCATAAATTCAGGTGGTGCTTGCAGGAGTTCTCCGGTACGTTCAATGGGTAATATTCGTCGGTTATCTGATAATGGATGTAACACTACTGTGGTATCTTTGCGTGCTTCGACTATCTCGTCCAGGTAACAAATTCCACCTTCACGCACAGCACGGGTTAATGGACCATCAACCCAGTAAGTTTCACCATCTCCAATAAGATGCCGCCCGACCAAATCGGCTGCGGTTAGATCATCATGACACGCCACGGTATACAATGGCCTATTTAATTTTTCTGCCATATGTTGAATAAAACGTGTTTTACCACAACCTGTTGGTCCTTTGATTAAAACCGGTAATTGCTTACTCCAGGCGTGTTCAAACAAAGCAACTTCGTTACCATTCGGGAGATAAAAACAGGATTCATTACTTTCTGTTAGTTTTTGCAGATTCTCAGCCATTGTTTTATTCCACTTTGAAATTTTACAAATTTAATAACATTACGCCATTAGCTGTTTTTTACCATTTACAAAGAAACTGCTGATATACAGTATCAATCCAATAAGAAATACGATACCTGCGGCTTCCCGCATCCAGTAAAAAATTGAGATGTTATCTTGTACTACCATAAATGGTAATGCATTTTCACCCATACGCTGCAACCATATTTGTAAAATACCGGCACCCGTTAAAAACAAGGTAATAAACACCATAGCAACAGTCATTAACCAGAAAGACCACATTTCCATAACCTGGGCACTATTATTATTACAACCGGGTCGCCCTCGTAGTAACGGCATTGCATAAGAGATGATTGCCAATACCACCATAACATAGGCACCATAAAATGCCATGTGGCCATGTGCCGCAGTAATCTGTGTGCCGTGAGTGTAATAGTTTACTGGTGACAAGGTGTGCATAAATCCCCAGACACCTGCACCTAAAAATGCCATTACCGGTGTACCAATCGCCCATAACATTGCGGCCTTATTGGGATGATCTCGTCGACGCTTGTTGACCATATTAAATGCAAAGATCACCATCATGAAAAATGGAATCGGTTCAAGTGCTGAGAATACTGAGCCCCACCATTGCCAGTACTCCGGTGCACCAATCCAGTAATAATGATGACCAGTACCGATAATACCGGTAATCAAGCTCATCGCAATAATCACATAAAGCCATTTTTCAATTACTTCACGATCCACTCCAGTCATTTTAATTAATACGAAGGCCAGAATAGCACCAAGGATCAATTCCCAAACACCTTCTACCCATAAATGGACAACCCACCACCAGAATATTTTATCCAGTACCAGATTGTCTGGATTGTAAAATGAAAACAAAAAGAATATTGCCAAACCCCATAAACCCAGTAACAACACCATACTGATTACGGTTTTTCGACCTTTAAGCACTGTCATACTGATGTTATATAAAAATCCGAGTACCACAATCACAATACCTATTTTGGTTATCGTGGGTTGTTCAAGAAATTCACGTCCCATGGTTGGTAATAAATCATTACCGGTTATCTTTGCCAGTGTCGCATAAGGCACAGCAAGATAACCTATAATAGTTAATACTGCGGTGGTTAAAAAAATCCAGAACAAAATTACCGCCAACCTGGGGCTATGCAGTTCGGTTTCGGCTTCTTCAGGTACCATAAAATAAGCAGCACCCATAAAGCCAAATAACAGCCAGATAATTAACAGGTTGGTATGTACCATACGTGCAACGTTAAAAGGAATTTCAGGAAATAAAAAATCTCCAATAACGTATTGCAAACCTAATATGGTACCAAATAAAATTTGTCCGACAAATAAGGTAATCGCCGCTATAAAATACAATTTTGAAACAGATTGTGATTGATATTGCACTATCTTATATCTCCCTAAAATTTATTAACCCTGAATATTGGGTGGCCAGTTAGCAGTATTTATTTCCGAGGTCCATTTTAAAAACTCTGCTATGGCATCGAGTTGTTTTTCATCCAGATTAAACTGAGGCATGCTGCGCCGACCTTTGATGCCGTTTACCGGACGGCTTTTGATAAAACCAATAATAGCTTCTTTGCTATTACCAAATCGCTTATAAACATTTCCGAGTTCTGGTGCGAAATACGCACCTTCTCCCAATATGGTATGGCAACCAATACAGTTATTCTGTTCCCAGACTCTCTTACCCAGGGCAACTTTCTCGGTTATATTTTCCCGGTGATCACGTTTCGGTAAGGTCGTGGTAGTGTCAAAGGTTAAAGCCACAAACAACAGGAAGAAAAACAAACTACCGCCATAAAATGTATTTCGTGCCATGGATTTAGTGAATAAATCACTCATATTAATCAGTCTCCTTATTTCTGAGTTAATGCGCGTATTTATTCATAGCGACCTAGCAATCACCTTGACCTACATCAAGGTCAAAAATAAGCAATTGATTACAGACAAGGGAATTTTAATGATACAGAACTCACTGCTGTCCCGTTAACATGCACTAAAAATAGTGAGCATCCATACAGTACTTACGTTATAGTGTTTACCTAATCCATCGGACATGAAACCGGTGCAGTGTACAGAACTATTAAAGTAACTTACGAAGTCCATCAACATCCAGTAAACTGATATTGTTTCCATCTACTTCGATGAGACCGGATTTACTTATGTTCAATAAAATCCGGGAAAAGGTTTCTGGTTTGATCGATAAGCGTGCTGCAATTATATTTTTTGGTGTCGTTAAATGAATAGCAGATAATGCTGTTGCTTCATCGGGTAGTTGCCCCAGTAAATAAACAACCAGACGGTATGTGGCATTATGTAAGGTAAGGTTATTGATTTCATTAACCCTGGCATGTAGATGTTTACCCATAATTGCCAATAATCGAAAACAGGTTTGTTTTGAATTATTGAGTAATTCACGAAACAATTTCATCTCAAAACAATATAATTCACTATCGTTTATTGCTTCGGCACTAACCGGATAAAACTGTTTTGGCATAAACATAACAGCCTCTGCAAAGGTATTTGACGGATAAATAATTTCCATTACCTTTTCATCACCTTCAGCCGAAATAATAAATAATTTTATCTGACCACTATGTAACAGGTAAAAATATTCAGCTGCCTTACCTCGTTCAAATAATGTCGCTTTAGCTGATAAAGATATTTTTCGGGAAGTACTCAGTATTTTTTCAAGCTGTGAATCTTCTAATGCCTCAAACAAAGCAATATTTTGAAGCTCATTTAAAATATCTTCATTGTATTCCATAAGTAAAGTTCCATACAGGCAATATATTTTTTTAACTTGATCCAAGTCAATGCTTACGGTGACAGGATACATGTTAAATTAAACAATAATCAGATTTATAATAGTAAATCCAAATTTAGTATATAGGAAGTCTATATTAGATGAAATTAATATTAGTAATTACTGGTCGATATACTTCATGTAAATTATCACAAAAAATATGGCAGGACGAATGCTTGAAACAAAATATAGATCTTGATGTTATTGATTTAGAAAACGAAAACGGGAAAACATATTCAAAATTGCTTAATCTTAAATCCTTTCCTGCATTAATATTTAATAAAAACATTATTGCTGTTGGTCATCCTGATGTGCAAACAGCAGAAAATATTATAACTGACTTAATTTCTGAATCATTAAAAAGCTGATTAATACAGTTTTTGTTATTAATATATGTTAAATGTGGTACACAATTCAGTAAACCAACATATTTATTATTGTTAATATCTCTCTTTTTAAAGCTTAACTTAAGCTTAATCTAACCTTAAGCAAATATTAAGGTTATAAATTAAAACTTTGCCAGATATAAAATTAATACTCGCTTAACCATTAATAATTAATTCACTTTTGTTAAACAATAATACTCTTAAATTTATTCGACCACTATAAAACAATGTGTGTTAACATCATTTCAGTAGTATTGCAGTAATTTTTATATCGAACAAATACCTATTTCAATTAATCCTCTATAGAAGGAGTACAGTATGAAGATTTTAATCTCAATAGTCAGTTCTTTTTTAATTTTATCATTTGTAAATAACACCTATGCTGGAGAAAAAGTATCTCCCGAATCTGTAAAAGGTGCCACAACCGTTGATGCAACAAAAGCAAAATCACTTTATGACACCGGTGTATTATTCGTTGATGTCCGCAGTGACAAAGACTGGGCAGCAGGACGAATTCCCAAGGCAGTACATATTGAATTGAAGAAACAATTTACATCAGAATCCCTGGCTAAAAATGCTAAAAAATCTGATAAAATTGTTATTTACTGTAATGGCCCTAGTTGCTTACGTAGTAGCCAAGCATCTGCTAAAGCTGTTGAATGGGGATATTCCAAAGTTTTCTACTTTCGAGAAGGCCTGCCTGCATGGAAAGTAGCCGGTTACTCTTCTACTAAATAATTTCAGAAAATATCTCAGGATATCAAGGAGTCATTCTCCTTGATATCAAAATTAACAACCCTGTTTCTTCTGTCTAATCATCACAATAACAAACCTCACTAGTTCCCTGATACCGGGTCTATTTTGTTGAATTAATTTTACTGGTTGAAAAACTAATTCAACAAAATAGAAGCCCCTGATTAATACATTTTTTCATCTACTTATCCGTTATTAATAACCCGGAACTGATAAGCAAGTTATTGATATTTTTAAATTATTGCTTAAGTTGAGTAGTAAAAAGGTCGATAAAAGTAAGATACGACTTGTATATGCATTATATTATTTTATCTAATTTAAACAAAAATAATGTGGAATACCTTATTCACTGTTTTTACTTACGGTTAAATTTTTAGACCATATTATCGAGTACGTGTACTAGTTATTTATTATGGACATACTTCTCCTAACTACACCAACCCAACATTCGAAAATAAATTCCAGTGTAGAGCTAAATATAAAACAGCTGAAAAACTGGGTTGATAAGTTGTCTTTGGACAATGTATTTTTGGTTGTTAAATCATTGCAAAATAAAATTGAGGCATTTAATGAGATACAGTTAAATGATGCATCACGATTAAAATTATTAGAGGTCTATTGGGATGCTCTAGAATCAATAACATTCTTATATGATAATAAACGACTGGATATGTTACCCATAAAACAACAAGAGAAAAACTTGTTAGCTGAAGATATTATGTGGTTATATATGACACTTGCGAATGGTTATAAAACAATAATAATAAATTCGTTTAATCGAAATATTAATCCCAAGAATGATCATGTTTTACAAACCTCCCTGTTACGTGCATTTGAATTATTAATACAAGCAGCAATATATGCATATTGTGGCCATAAATCTGTTCCACCTTTGGTTTATCTTGAAATTAATCAAATATATTCCTATATGGAATCCTTTAAATGCCTCGACTTAAAAATTAAAACACGAAACACTCAAAATAGTATTAATAGTTTATATAAACAGTTTATGTTTATATCTATTATTGATCCATATTGTATTAATGAAGATGATATATTTCTATCACAATATGTTTTAAATAACTTCTTAAAACATATAGAAATAAAAATAGATGAAAATTGTACTTCTTCAAATGGTTGGTATTTGGTTGATCTAAATGAAGATAATTCACCAATTTCCTGTGGTAAGGTGAGTAACAGAAGGTTGTTGCCAAGTGTTAGATTAATCAACATAAACAAGATATTAAAAATGATATCATCGTGGGTTGATGAAAAGAAATCAACTAAAATAGATGCTTTCGAATTAAGTGATATACAAATACTGGAACGTCTGCTTAGTATTTTTAATTCAGATAGAATTAGAATAGAAAAACGTGCTTCTATAAATAAAGATGTTCGTGTTGCAATTGGTATAAAATCTATAAGTTATTTCCTGAGTTCTATTGATAATATTTTAAAAGAGTATTCCGATAAAACTCCTACTCAATTTAATAAAGATAAATTCACATTACAAAAGTGGATATTAAAAGATGAATGTAATCAAGGAAGAAAACTGAGTATTCCATGTGATAACCTGAACAACAGTATTCCAATAGGTGAGTTAGTCGGAATTATTGACACCATGAAAAGTGATTCAGGATTTCATCCGGTTATAGTTATTGGAATAATACGCTGGAAACGTAATGTAGATAATAATTTAAATATAGGTGTTGAAATTATTCCCGGAAATCCACGTTATGCAAACAGGATTGTATCTAATGATACTAAAATTCTGCATCCGGGGATTTATATTCCTGCAGAAGACATATTATCCCGTCCACCCGCATTAGTAATTGAAAAAGAAGCTTATCAAGAAAAAAAATTATTAAATGTTACAATAAAAGATAAAACTCAATTAATACAAATGGGAGTTATTTTTACGGAATCACCATTATATGTACAATGTGAATTTTGTATATCAAACGCATGAAATTGATTACTGAAAAATATATTCAAGCTGTACTTCATTTACTAGGCCAGTATAAATATTTTTATTAAAGTCTAAATTCAATTTTTTAGTCAATGTGTAAGTGTGTAGCGAGGCGATGTAAAATATTTTTTGCCACATGGGTTTTGGGGTTTTTATTTTCTAAAAAAGAATCTGCTTTGATATCAGTGCAGCTTTGCGCATTAATTATCTTTTCATGAATATCAATTAAATCAACAGAATATGCTGCATTATAAAAATTTATAATTTCACTACGGGATATATTAGTTGATATTTCTAATTCATTAATTGTTGCTGACTGACGAGCTAAAATTGCTGCAAGTTTTAGATGTTCTGCCTTAAATGCATGACGCGTAAAATTAGGCCATGCTTTTAATTTAAAAGGTTTGTTAAGATCATGCCCTTGTAATAATATTCCATTGGAGCACGTAATTCCGGTAAACCATAGTTTTCCATCTAATGATGAAATATTTAAATTGTCTGTAAGTTTACTATATTCACTTCTTGACACATCATTTATTGAATATTTATCGAATGAATGACTTAAAATATTTTCCAGATCAGAATGCTGTGCCGTACTCGAAAGAGTAGAACTATTACCATCGATGTACAGATCCGGGCAACTATTACAGCTTATTTTTAATAATTTTTTTTGTGATTTTGCATTTAAAAGCACATGAAATATTGTCTGGTTATCTGTATTTTTATCACCATCAGACTTATTTTTTTCTAATTCTTTTTTATCGTCAGTAATGGTGCTTCTGAGTTTAATCGAAATTTTATATATCAACTCTTTTAATGCATTAACACTAACGGGTTTAACAATTGATATAACATTTTTGTCATAAAAGAACTTTGTGCTTAAAAGTATTTTTATTTGTCCCTCACGTGTCTGGTTTAAAAGGTTTTGTTGTGTATCATTTTCTATATCGATAACTATAATATGTCCACGTGTATCATTTTCATTTAATACAGCACAATCAATACCCTCGTTAAAAAGCATATCTGCTGTAACGTTTAGATCTTTTAGTTGAATTTTATCAAGCGCCAATGGCGAAATTAAAATTGGTTTCACTGGTATGTAATTTCCTGTAATTGAGTTACATACCCTATTTAGCGGCAGGTTATTATAAATATTGAATATATCGATTTAAAATAGCGAGAATATGCATACTACATTAACCAGGATATAGTTCTGGGTATAACATAAAATATAACTAATTGAAATATATTGATATTTAATCTAAATTTAGCAGAACTTATACTCATAACCTAAAAAAATGAATCATTTTTAACTACAACTCATAAAACCGGCTTTATTATGCCAGTAACCATTGCAATGTTGATCATCACAGCTAATATCAAGTGAACTATTATCGAGTGCATTTCTAAATGCGTGAATCACAGTAGGGATATTTTTTAACTGTGGACTTATACGCAGGATATCAACACCGGTATTGATTATCTGTGCTATATCGTAAGATAAATCACAAGTAATTCCAGACTGGGTTTGTATTCCATTCATGGTAAATACGGTTTTTTTATCCTGACTGATAACATCCAGTCCGTCCGGATAATCCATGCATACAAACTGGCAATCATCTTTTTGCAGGTTGTGGGAACGTGCAGTAAAACATCGGGCAGAATACGCAAGTGGTAACTTTCCATAACAAAACAGTTCTGTTTCCAGAACATCACCTGACAAATCAAAATTGCTATCTGTTAATATTAAATTTAAAGTTTCTTGAGATAATTCAACAGGTACAACCCAACGTTTCAAACCAAGCTTGTATAACATAGCAAGAGATCGGGCATTATAAATATTAATAAAAGGACCGGCTACAAAACCTATGCCCTTATTTGACAGTATTTGTACCGCGGCCATATCATTGGCTTCAATCAGATAATCCGCTTGTCTGCATATCCTTCGTACCGAATTTAGTTCAGATATTGCCTCAATCAGCGTGAGTGTCGATAAGACAACTTGTTTACCCGACGATGTCAGGGTACTTGCGATTGATAACCAGTCTTGCAATTTCATGGTGCGACGTTTGGCACAAACTGTTTCACCAAGATACACAATATCAATTGGAAGATCCAACATCAAATCATAAAATTCATAAATAGTGTCACGTGGCCAGAAATATTGAATCGGTCCCAATGATAATTTCATTTTTTTTGTTCCTTTGTAAATTATTGCCATGGACGCGAGTAAGCGCCTAATGTTGTTTGTGAACCTTCGGACAACATTGATAAAGTTAAATTCCATTCTTCTTGTACGTTATAACTAGCAGGCGATGAAACATAACTGTCTATTGCCTGACGCCAGACACGTGTCACTTGTTCTACATAAGCCGGGCTACGCTGACGACCTTCAATTTTCACAGCACGAATACCAATTTCGTGCAGTTCGGGTATTATAGCCAGAGTATTAAGACTGCTCGGTTCTTCCAGAACGTGTTGAAGTTTGCCATTGACTTCAAATCGACCTTTACACAAAGTTGGGTAACCTGCAAACTCACCTTGTTGATAACGATCAATAACAATATTGTTTAAGCGAAATTCGAGGATACCGTTATTTTCTTTCCAGCTTACCGCAGTTGCAGGTGAGCAAACTCCACAGGTATTGGGTGACTCACCGGTAATATAGGAAGACAAAAAACACCGCCCTTCTGCCATTATACAAAGGCTACCAAAACCAAAAACTTCCAGTTCAACCGAACTATTTTCTGCTAAAGCACGAACCTGTGACAATGACAAAACACGTGGTAGTACTGCACGTTTGATATTGAAATGTGTTTTATAAAACTCTAGAGCTTCACTATTAGTCGCTGATCCCTGTACTGATAAGTGTAAACACAAATCAGGCCAGGTATTTGCTGCATATTCTAACACTGCAATATCTGCTGCGATAACTGCATCAACTTGCAGATCAGCCGCCTTATCCACAGCAGCCTTCCAGCGTGACCAGTTAGAAGCCTGGGCATAAGTATTGATGGCCAATAGTACACGAACATTATGTGATCGCGCATATTCCACTGCATGTTCTATCTTTTGATCATGAAAATTAAGACCAGAAAAATGTCGCGCATTAGTTTCATCTTTTAAACCGATATAAACTGCATTTGCACCGTTATCGACCGCAGCCTTGAGTGATTGATAATTCCCAGCCGGACATATTAGCTCCATAGTTCACCTGTTATTAATTTATAGTGTTTAAGTGTGTGTTGTGTATCAAGCGCAATCGATCATGAATTGCATTTAATACCAACCATTTTTTTGAACACCATTCAGGTGCCAACAATAACTCCGGTGCTGCCGTTGCTGTTAGTCTGTGAAATATAATTGAGTCGGGTGTGTTTTTAATAATTTTAGTCGCAACTTCGATATACTTCTCAAACTCCATAGCCTGATACTCGCCCCGACGCCATTGTTTTGCGAGTTGTGTTCCTTTAACAACGTGCAGCGGATGTAATTTTAATCCTTGTGTACCAATATCCATTACCCGGGCATGAGATATCAGGCTTTGTTCCGGAGTTTCTCCCGGTAAGCCAATAATCAGATGTGTGCATACCTGAAGTTTATATTGTTTTGCGCGGCGCATAGCATCAACATATTCTGCAAAACCATGACCTCGATTAACTCTTTTCAAACTTTTATCAAATGCCGACTGCAAGCCTAACTCTAGCCATACTTCATAACCCTGGTGTTGATAATCAGCCAATAATTTTAACACAGGATCAGGTACGCAGTCCGGCCTCGTACCGACACATAAACCAATAATTAGCGGATCGGCAAGTGCATTATCATAGAGTAGCTTCAAATATTCCAGTTCAGCATAGGTATTACTATAAGCTTGAAAGTAGGCAATGTATTTTTTTGCGCCAGTCCTTTTTTTAACGACTCGTTTACCTGCACAAATTTGTTCACTTATTGGTGGCGGTTGTTTGGCATTTGGATTAAATGAAGCATTATTACAAAATGTACAACCACCACGCCCTGCCATACCATCCATATTTGGACAAGTCATGGAAGCATTAATGCAGATTTTATGAATTTTTTCTCCATATTTCCACCGCATGGCCTTGCCAAATGTATGAACAACATCAGGTAAAAACATCTAATAACCTTAATTAATAATTTTAGAAGCTTAGCAAATAAAACCCTGGAATTAATTGATTCAAATCAATACATCAGTTTTGAAAATCGTTTTAAATTACAGCTGTTTTTGAATTTATGGAATACCCATGTTATTGATAACAACTCAATTGAGATCAAAATTAGCGAAATATTTACCAGCGCTAATGACAAAACCAATACAATTAATACCATTCTCTCTTCAAAAATACCTGATCACCCTGGTACTACAACGTGTTTTCCAGGAAGCTTTGAATACTGGAGATTTGGATTTTCTGGAAAATAAATTTATACGCTTTGAAATTGAAGACTGCAATCTGTGCTGGACTTACACATACAAAAATCAGTCATTTCTCATAGTTAACAATAACCGGGTAGACGCAAGCATTCGATGTAAAATGCGAGAATTTCTATTATTAGTAAACAGGCAGGTTGACCCGGACACACTATTCTTTCAACGACGCTTAATCATTGAAGGTGATACAGAACTCGGTCTAACCATGAAAAATCTTTTGGATACACTTGATCCTAAAAATTTACCATTACCTTTAGTGAAGGGATTTAAGGTGTTAGAAGATCTTCTTGCTCCGTAAAACAACCTGAAAAAGTAATTTTTATTTATAAATAGTTACAGACTAAGAATCAATAACTGCCAATATTTTTGTGGTATTCAGCAACCAATTGCATGCATCACAATTACAGGTTTTATAATCATGCCGCCAATATTCCAGTTTTCCGTATATATATGTTTGCGCAATTCTGATTTTTTTTAAATAAACTTTTTGACTACTATGTGTATCAAAACTATCATATTTTCCAATTAATTCCAAACACTCTCGACCTAAAACGCAGTTCCAGCATTTCTTATCGTACAAACAAAATTCTGCATTATGTTTACAGTTCATGGTTTTTATTTCATTTAGTAACATATTTTTTGGTAATTTTTGTAAAGCAACTAATTTATTCATTAAATATTTTTTCATACATTTTAAAAAATAGCATTATATAAGTTACTCAGAATATAATATTGATATGCATCAATATTATTTGTAATAAAAGTAACTATTTAGAAAATTATTAAAAATAAGTTAAAATTATTAACCGCAAATATTTTTACGCTCAATAGTTACAAATAATTTAAAACAGAATTAAGTGTTAATAAATATCTAGTTTTAAATATTATCGAATAAACTTGTTCCCTTAATACGATTAAAATAACGCACGCGATAAAAATGCCGTTCGTGGATTTCATTATCAGTAAACGCCTCTCGGTTATGTAATATATTATTACTGATCAATCCCATCCCCGGTTCCAGAAGTCCTCGGATGATAAAGGGTGAATAACCATTCAGAATTTTTTGCAGATATTCCAGCGCTTCCTGTGTTAAAACATCATTGGACCAAATTACATTATTTGTGCGAATAGTATAACGCATGTGAAGATCACCACTTGCATCAACACTAAAGATAGGCCCAGATTCTTCAGCACGGGCAATCTTTCCTTCTTCAATCCTTGCGGGGATTGTCATAACTGTTGGTTCCATTAATGCACGAATGTAATCCGGATTTTTTTCTCTCAATAAAATATAAGCAATTTCATGATCCATAAGTGCATTTTCACCACCCAATGCTGCTCGTTGTACTACATGCAGGAATAATGCCCGGATCTGTTGTTGTTGTGAATTATAATAACCATCGGTATGCCACTGAATAGCACGATTAGTATAGGGGATAAATTGTTGACGAATACCTTGCGTAGCAACAGTAAGAGAGGAAATTCCAGTATCATCAGCCAACCAGTTATGGTCAAGTTTTTGTCCCACAAATCGACGACCTATGGCAAGTGGGATCTCCGTATCTGGATTACAGCCAGTTTTACTGGAATATAAAACCATATTCGTTTTTCGACATACTTGTAAAAGCTTTTGGTACTCAACATAACTAAGTTTACGTGGATCGTTTATCTCAACAACAATATCCCCGATATTTTCAGGGTAATTCTGAAGTTTGTTATCACGCCAGAATCCATATGAAGTTCTGTTGTTAGGATTAAAAGGGCTGGAGATTATTTTAGAATTAAATACATTAGAAATCATTCTAGAACCTACTGAAAATTATTACAACATTATGGATTTATAAAACTAACTATAAATTTACGTCATTTAAAATAAAATCGACTTGATCCGGATCAAGGGTTACTACAATACTCAACTGACTACCTTCGATAATAAAATAAAAAGTTCTAACTGCCGTTTTAAATTGATTTAAGTCAATTAAATTACGAACTAAAGTCAGTATACTAAATAAACAATGTTAGTTATTTCAATTAGTGGTACACCGTCATGAAAAATAATATCCCTGGTATAAATAAGGTAGAATGTAAAAAATGTGCTATGCACGCTATTTGCCAACCAGAATTAGTGGGAAACAGAAAAATTCACTTTGCACACGACATACTCAAATGTCAAAATCAATCTATAAAACGTGGGAGCTTTCTGTTTCGTCAAGGAGACTCTTTTAACTCTATCTATGCTATATGCAGTGGCGGTATTAAATTAACAACTACTTCATCTAATAAAACTGAGCAAGTAGCCGGTTTTTATTACCCCGGGGAAATAGTTGGCCCAAGTGCTATCAGTTCAAATTATTACCAAACAGATGCTATTGCTTTAAGCGGAACACAAATTTGTGAATTACCTTTTAACCAGCTCGAATTAATTAGTTTATCCGAACCTAAAGTAATGGCTGAAATATTTAAACTTATGAGTAATGAATTGTCACTACATCAAGAGATATTAAAAAATCTTTCCGGAAACAAAAGTGCAGAAGAAAAACTTGCCGCATTTTTTATCAATGCTTCTCAACGTTATAGTCTACATGGTTTTCCAGAATATAATTTCAAATTAGGAATGACCAGGCTGGACATTGGCAATCATCTGGGACTTGCAAAAGCAACGGTCAGTCGAATGATAAAACGTTTTATGAATAAAGGTTTTCTGAGAATAAGTGGTCGCAATTGCCACTTACTGGATTTACAACAATTACGTAACGTAATAACGGAATAAGTGTAGTTTATTTTAATAAGTAAATTTTACTGCTTGACTTCATAATTTAATCTGGATTATTATCAACGCTACTGATTTATTGAAGCCCTCGCCCAGCCGAGGGCTTTTTTTATTTCCATGAAACAAACTAAACTTTCAAAGGAGAAAATAATGTCAGACTCTACTATACAACAAAATCCCATGTTTACTACCGAAGTAGTCTATCAGTTACCTTTTAACGGCAAGATTCTCACTGATTTACCCTTTAGTACTAATGAAACATTAGTAATGGATATTTACTATCCATCTGCAAGCCAATCAACAAATAAAATATTATTACCAGTTGTTTTATTTGTTACCGGATACAGTGACACTGGTTTTCAAACTAAAATAGGGATGAAATTAAAAGAGGTAAAACAATACAGCTCGTGGGCCAGATTAATTGCAGCATCAGGTATCATTGCCGTTACCTATAGTAATACAGATCCAGAACAGGATATAGTCACCCTGATTCACTATTTAAAAGAAAATGGAAAATCCTTAGGAATCAACGCAAACAAAATTGCGGTTTGGTCATGCTCAGGCAATGTACCTAATGCACTTTCAGTGTTAATATTAACGCAGTCAATTCAATGTGCTGCACTTTGTTATGGTTACATGCTTGATTTTGATGGTGCAACAGAAGTTGCCAAAGCATCAGAATCATTTCAATTTGTTAATCCAGATAATGGCAATAGCCCATTTCCAAATCGTGTACCAATACTCGTTGTTCGCGCGGGTAAAGATGAATGTCCTGGCCTGAATACTTCTATTGATAAATTTGTTCAACATGCTTTACAAATAAACGCAGCAATAAGTTTAATCAATCATCCAGACGGTAATCATGCTTTTGATTTATTTGATAATTCAGAACAATCAATTAAAATAATTGAAAATATACTGGCGTTTTTTCAATTCAATCTAGAATAATCCTGAAATAAATATCCAGAACCAATGTTCAAAACCCTAACACTTAATTC
>JBGMQW010000039.1:0-17176 GCA_048060815.1 Thiohalomonadales bacterium
AGAAACGGTCCAGAGCGAGTTCCAGGTAATCGAAGTTGTGTTCGATGTCACTAGAATAACTTCATAGTCCATTAAAAAGCCGGTAACTATTTGTTACCGGCTTTTTTTTTAACAAAAGTATCGAATCAATCTGTTTAAGCGATTAACATTCCCTTCATTTCCAACCTTATAAATTAGATTTAATATAACCATATCTTGCATAAGTTTTTCAAATTGTGACCCACTTACTTTTCCTATCATTAAAGAATTTACATAATACAAAAGTAAGTCAGTAAGAGAGCATACCGGTAGAAATACCACTATTTGCTTCATTTCGTTTGAAATGAGTCACTTATAAGCTCACTCAATACAAAAGAATAACAAAGGGAAATTAATTATGATGAAAAAACTGCATTTAATTATAGGCTTAAAATTTCAGTCTATTTCACAATTTTTCATTCAAGTACTTTTAGTTAGTGTGTTAGCGCTAACAGCACCACACGTTTTTGCCGTTACAATGGACAAAAATTTTGATCATTATAATACTAATTTCCCCTTAGATGGCGCACACAAACGAACACGTTGTGATAGATGTCATAAACGCGGTGTTTTTAAGGGCACACCGCAAACCTGTCAATTTTGCCACGGTACCGGCAGTAAAGTGGCTGACATTACAAAGTCTTCCACTCACGTTAGAGTAGTGGGAACCTGCGATACGTGCCATACCCAAAACTCCTGGCAAGCCGTTAGAATGGATCATAGTGCTGTTTCCGGTACCTGCAAAAGCTGCCATGGTGTAAAGAAAGGAGTTACTGGTCCACCACCGAATCATTCAAAACTGGATTGTGGTGAATGTCATCGAAGCAGTGCCTGGAGACCGGCTACCGGATATGCCCATAGTCCTGAAGATACTAATTGTGTACTTTGTCATACGCCGGGTGGACGCGCATCTAAAACAGCAAAATCTGCATCGCACATTCCGATTATTGCGCAAGATTGTTCTGCATGCCATCGCAATGATAGACGGCGTTTTAAACCCATTAGTGTAAAACCAATGCCGCACGATGGTGTTGTCTCTACTGATTGTAAAAGTTGCCATAATGGTTCACAAAAAGGCAGTGGTGCGCAATCCTATACAGATGCACGCAGGCTGAATCACCAAATCGGTGTAACCGACCTTAATGATTGCCGGGCATGTCATAAAACGGGTTATAGTACCTGGAATGGCGGTACCAATATTCCGGTTCCTGCCCGGAATGTGAGTGGTCATAATGGCAAATTCACACCTGAAGGCTGTCGAACTTCGGGCTGTCATTCTGGCGGTGCTGGAGCTGCGCCACTATCCCATACTAGTGGTATGGCCTCAATTGCCGTGATCAATGCTAGTTGCGCGGATTGCCATGCAAACGGTCGATCTGTCATGAAACATTCGGGCAATACCAGACCAAATCAATGTAAAGTCTGCCACTCTAATAGTGGTGCAGGTAAGGCCATGAATAACAAAAAAGTCAGTAGTGCCATTATTCATGCAACAACGGTTACTAGTCCTGAAACCTCCGCATGTGATGATTGTCACAAGGAAAGAGATAAAGGCGGTAGTTTTCTACCCGTGTCGATGCGAGCTCATATGGGTATAAGAGCAAATAGTTGTGGAAATTGTCATAATGGCCAACTATCGAACAGTAGAGCTATTAAGTATTCCAATGCGCAACATCCTGCAGACCTTCAGTGTCAAAAATGTCATTCACGAACATCAGCGGGTTCGTTTAACCGCGCAGATAAAAATGGGGTACATGCCAACACAACTCAAGGCTGTTCCATGGCTTGCCATAGAACGGGATTAACATTCCCTATCAATACCGATAAAATGCGGGCAGATCATGTCTCTTCTGTGAGTAATTCACCATCTTGTGATATATGTCATCGTTCCGGGGATAGTCGATGGGTTCCACCTCAAGGTCGTATTGAACCTGATTCTGTTCACCGACTTTTAGTTGGATATCAAGGCAGAAACGGTCCAGAGCGAGTTCCAGGTAATCGAAGTTGTGTTCGATGTCACTAGACTAATTTCATAGTCCATTAAAAAGCCGGTAACTATCTGTTACCGGCTTTTTTATTAACGGCTAATATCTCACACTTTTGAAGTTCATTGAACACCACGTAATGGTTGAACAAATTCATTATCAGGCCACATTAAAGTATTTGATATGTCCGTAAAGTCTTTTCGAGTTGTGATAGCAGCTGAATTTATTAACAGGCCAATATTATTTATGAAGAAATCACTGGCGGCATACTTATTGGAATTTGGTCCAATTCCGCCACTGCTATTGGGATCATTTATAGGAGTAACAGATTGAAAACCAGGCATACTGCAAATTAAACCGGGTAAATCAAAAGGACGACCACAACCTGCTACAGTTAAGGCTAATGTATTTCCTAATGGAAATGCTGATCCGCCATTTGCTGCTAATGTAACATCGAACAAAATACTATTGTTTCCAGAATAGTTATCAATAATTTTTTGAACTTTTTGACCAGGAGGTTGTTTTAAATCAACCTCAATTTTTAAACCGGAATAACCAAACATCCAACCACCTTCCTGATCAAAGGTATTTGGAGAAAACGTTTTAAGTAAACCACCTTCCAATACTCTTTTTACATTTTCAATTGTGGTACTTCCAGTGACCAGAAAATACGGTGCAGGCATAAACCGATACACATCAGCAACGGTAATATCTCCTGATAGCGTAATATTGTTTTCTACTTCCCAATAATCCGCTGTTGCCGGCATTACTGCACTGTCAAAACGAAATCCTGGTGTCACTGCGATGTCAGTTCCAAGAATATTTCGAAGCATGTCAGTATAAGCATTGTTAAAATTACTTTCTAAGGCATTTTTACGATCAAGTGGTATATTCGTCTTGCCAACCAGAACATCAATCGATTTTGATAATGTTTGTGGTAACGCAAAATTACGACCAGAACTTGGTGTACTAGCTAATGTGACTTGTGGAATTGAAATTGGTGTTGTTACATTGAGAAAAGGAGTTCGTGCTGCCGTTACTAGCTGTTGGACATTTGCAATATAAGGAATGCTGGTATCAGGAACTATCGATTTATCTATTGGATGAATCGTCCACTGGTAGTTTACAGGGTTTTTGTTACTATCGAAATCCACATTCATTTGTCCGAGATAGGTATCGTTACCGGGCTCGACTATAATTACCCCTGTTGCTGTCGTTATGTAGTTCTGAGTAAGTTCATGCGTATGTGCTGAAAAAATAATATTAACATTCTTGTTAACTAATGATTCTGCTAAAGCTATGTCTTTGTGAATCCCCAACTCGCTCATTATCACAACAAAATCAACATTGTCTTTTGTTCGTAATGAAGTAGCCAGATCATTAACCAAAGTAACGTAGTTACTTTTCCCTTGAGTGAATTCAATATTTAAGGCCATCATAGGGTGCATTGCTTTTACTATGTCTGAAGTTAAACCAATAAAACCAACTTTAATTCCATTGATAGTCTTAATGGTTGTTGCTGGTAGAAATTGATTTCCGACTACTGCTCCAGCGTTAATATTTGTTTTTAAATTATCAATTACAGAAAACATAGCTCTTTGTATCACTGAATTTGCATTTATATAATCTGTAGTTTGAGTTACATCAAAGATTGGTGCTTTGTACTTGGCGTTCGCAGCC
The DNA here is from genome assembly GCA_048060815.1 of Thiohalomonadales bacterium. Classification (GTDB taxonomy): domain Bacteria; phylum Pseudomonadota; class Gammaproteobacteria; order UBA6429; family Thiohalophilaceae; genus CAYQUC01. The sequence continues at coordinate 3,684 of JBGMQW010000039.1, forward strand.
AAATAAGTAATCGACGTAGATGGTCTTAAAACTTGAGTGGTATCTTCGATTAATCCAAAACGAAAATTTGTTACTTGAGGTCCATAGGCAAAATCCCAATTACCTGGAACAGCAATATCAATTCCTAAAGCATCTACTGGTGCCACAATTGCATTACCATTTGAAAACATGGCTTCAGCACCACCATGATAGGTATCACCAATATTCATTAAAACACTGTTGGGATTGGCTGTTCGAATTTCATTAATTTTTGCCGCAATTCGTACCAGACCACCACGCTCTGAAATTAACACTTTTTTACCGGAAGCTGCACTTGTTAAACGAACCATTTCTGTATGAGGTACAAGATTCGCGTGTAAATCATTTAATTCGATGAATGTTATTGTCTTTGCAACACTGCCACCGCTTCCACCACCACCAGTTGCAGCGGTAGTAAATAAATAGGATTTTCCAGCAAATGAATTACCAGATTGATCTGTTATTTTATTAGTTAACTGCAATTGATATGAAGTGTTCGGTAATAAATTTGTCGTTATGGTTAATTTTAAAGTTTGATCGTTAAATTCAGGTACTATTGTTAAATTTCCAGTAGTCTTGTCTTCCTGTAAAATGACACTACCATCAGTCAGAACGATTTTTTCATCGAAATTAACTGTTATATCTTGGGTATGATCAATTGACTTTGAGTCTAATGATGAAGCGGATATCAGTGGAGCTGTATTATCTGTAGATTGTTGTTTTGCCGTTGATGGAGCTGTTGTTTCGCCACCACCACATGCTGATAATCCGATTAGCGAAATTAACAATATTAATAGAGTAGTTGTTAAGCTTGTTTTTCGATAAAACATACGAAATCCTTCCTTTATTTATGTAAAATTTAATAATAAAAATAATAAAATTTCATGGAAGTAAAACGTGGAAGTGGTTTAAATGTGTATGACTGACTTCGATGCCTTAAGTGTTTTCAAACTATTTTACTACATTTGAAAACAGTTCCTGAAATATCAAATATTGTGGGAAATATTACCACTAGTTATAAATCTATCTTACATCAAAACTATTTCGCTACTATTTCAGGATTAACTATTTCTTATACTGTTCATTCTTGGAATAAGTCTAATAAATACTTTAATTAGTTTATTTTTTAATCTGATAGATGTGATGGTATTCACCAATTGCCTTTTAAGTGAATTGAAATTAAGACGATATGTTTTAAACATAGATTCCACAGTTGAGCACTTAGTGAGTGTTATAAATTTGTTCTCAAGGATGGTTTTTAATCAAAATAATCTTGTGTAAGGAAATTTTAATGAGCCAATTTATTATCAATATTCACTTTCTTCGTGCCAAATCACCGCAAGAATTTCTTATAAAACAATTAGTTATGCTAATTCTATTGCTGGCTCCGATTCAGTCAGTGCAACCAGCTAATATCGGTAAAAATTTTGATCATTTTGAGACCAACTTTCTTTTAAATGGTGCGCATCAACGGATAAGATGCTCATCTTGCCACAATCGAGGTCTATTTAAAGGTACCCCAATCCAATGCACAGGCTGTCATAGCACATCTAGCAGCATTGCCGTTTCCAGACTACCAGCTACTCATATTAGAAGTAATCAATCCTGCGATAACTGTCATACTGAAAACCGTTGGACTGGCGCTCGTGTGGATCACGGCTCAATAACGGGTTCTTGTTTCAGCTGCCATAATGGCCGTAATGCCAGAGGTAAGAACTCACGTCATGTCGCCAGTAGTAACTTATGTGAAGATTGTCACCGCTCTGTCGCCTGGCGCCCTGCTCGTTTTACTCATGATAATGTAACCCAGCCTTGTACAAATTGTCATAATGGTTCGATGGCCCGTGGTAAAAATATTAACCATATCCAAACCACTGGAAGCTGTGATGCTTGTCATAGCACTCGTGGTTGGCGTCCAGCAAAATTTGTTCATGAAAACATCATGAGTAATTGCAGTAATTGTCATAATGGTTCAACAGCGACAGGTAAACCCTCAGGACATGTGCAAACAACAGCTGGTTGTGAGCTATGCCATAAAACACGTGGCTGGAAACCAGCTAGCTTTAGCCATGATGGTGCTGCCGGAAGCTGTTCTAATTGCCATAATGGAACAACAGCCACTGGTCCCAACAATGGGCATTTCAGTTCAAGTTTACAGTGTGATAGGTGTCATACCACCAGAGGTTGGAGACCTGCTCGATATAACCACAGTGGTAATTATCCTGATCATGGAACGCGATTACGGTGCAAAAGTTGTCATAAAGTTAACAATCAATCCATTCAATGGCAAGATAGAGGATTAAGTCCATATTGTGCCGGTTGTCATAAAAATAAATATGTACCTCGAGAGCACAAAAACGCCAGTGTTGTTGCACTTAAGGATTGTTCTGGAACTTGCCATAAATCCAGGCCGGAACATTCAGCTCGAGATAGAAGCTGGGATTAGTACTAATGATTTACGAAATAATTTAATTTATTTTAAATATCTAATTCAAAACCTTTAACCGCGGAGGACACAGAGGTACGCAGAGTTTTAATAAATAATAATATCTTCTCAGCGAACCTCCGCGTCCTTTGCGGTTCAAAATCGTTTTTTTTTGCCTTTTGTGACTCGCATTCCCACATTAATTATCTGTTTTGTGAACTGTGTTTAGGTGAACTTAACAACTTAATTTATCATTCAGCCCTATTTACCATAAGACATTTATATGGATAGATATAACTACTTATATCTATATGTAGCTATTTATACTAGAGCAAAAAATATACAGGGATTGCAGATACATGATATTTCTTTCAAATACAACCTCACCAGAAAAAAATACTAATAAACAACTAACAATTAAACTAGTGATAATTAGCTTGCAAATCCTGCTTACCGCTACATTATTACTGACTCAATTAGATTCGGCATTTGCTAGAAAAGTAACAAGTAATTTTGAGCATTACAGTACTGGATTTCCACTTGATGGTGCGCATCGAAAAATTCGATGTAATTCCTGTCATCAGCGAGCACTCTTTAAAGGAACACCAAAAACCTGTTCTGGTTGTCATGGTAACCGGAGCACTATTTCAGGTTCTAAAAAATCAATTAACCATATTCGTACTACCAATAATTGTGATAACTGCCATGTTCAAAAATCATGGTTAAATGCACGAATGGATCATAATTCAATTACTGGCTCATGTAGTACCTGTCATAACGGTACTGTTAAAACAGCTTCCAGTAAAAATAGTAACCATGTTCAGAGTAGTGATCGATGTGAGAATTGTCATACAACAAGACGCTGGATACCCGCACGTTTTTTTCACTCAAATATAACAGGCAATTGTGTTAGTTGTCATAATAATCCAAATGCCTCCAGACAACGTGGCAAAACTATTAACCATGTAAAAAGTAATAACCAATGTGACGTTTGCCATACTAATTTTAAAACATGGCGTGCAGGAAAACTGGATCACAGTACTATCAGCAGTGGTTGTTTTAGTTGTCATAACGGTACGTCATCGGGACAACAAAAATCCAGTAGCCACATCAATACCTCGATGTTGTGTGAAAGTTGTCATAATCCACGCTTACCTAATTGGCGTGGTGCGAAAGTCGATCATAGTCAGGTAACCGGTAGTTGCTTAACATGTCACAACGGTAGCACCACCGGTGGCAAACGCTCTGCAAGACACATTCAATTAATTAATACCGATTGTTCGGGTTGTCATCGCAGCCGGCGCTCATGGACAGCATCGGTCACAATGAATCACGATCAGGTAACAACGACTTGCTCAAGTTGTCACAACAGTCCAACAGCCGCCAAGATGCGCGGTAAACCCGGCAATCATATCCAAAGCAGTAATATCTGTAGTGATTGCCATACTAACTTTCGAACCTGGACAGGTGCTAAAACAGACCACAATACCATTACCGGTGGTTGTAACTCTTGTCATAACGGCTCCACGACAGGTCAGAAAAAATCAGTAACTCATATCAGATCCTCAAATTTATGTGAAAGTTGTCATAATCCACGCTTACCCAATTGGCGTGGTGCGAAAGTTGATCATAGTCAGGTAACCGGTAGTTGCTTATCATGTCATAATGGCAGCACCACCGGTGGAAAACGCTCCGCACGACACATTCAATTAATTAATACCGATTGTTCCGGTTGTCATCGCAGCCGGCGCTCATGGACAGTATCGGTCACGATGAACCACGATCAAGTAACAACAAATTGCTCAAGTTGTCACAACAGTCCTACAGCGGCCAAGATGCGCGGTAAACCCGGCAATCATATCCAAAGTAGTAATATCTGTAGTGATTGCCATACTAACTTTAGAACATGGGCTGGCGCTAAAATAGACCACAATACCATTACCAGTGGTTGTAACTCTTGTCATAACGGTTCAACAACAGGTCAGAAAAAACCGGTAACGCATATCAAGTCATCAAATTTATGTGAAGACTGCCATAATCCACGCTTACCCAATTGGCGTGGTGCGAAAGTCGATCATAGTCAAATTACCGGTAGTTGCTCATCATGTCATAATGGTACAACGGCATTGGGTAAAAACAATGGGCACTTCTTGACTACTATACAGTGTGATACTTGTCACAAGAGTACAGTTAAGTTCAATTTAAACGTCCGATACAGCCATACTGGGATTTTCCCCTCGAATCACTCACAGTATCAATGTACTCAATGTCATACTACGAATAATCAAAATGATGTTGGGAGGAATCCAGGGAAGAATTTAATTCCTGATTGCGGTGGTTGTCATGGACGGCGTTATAACAATAATCTCGGTGACCATAAAAATGCCCCCCTTGCCAACAACAGTATTTGTACTGCTGCCTGTCATAAACGAGCAGGAGAACATTCTACCAGAAGATTTTAAATTAAATAATGCAGGTGAAATTATCACCTGTATTTGAACTCAATTATTTTTATTGTAATGATGTAGATTCCGTTATACTGAATCTATGTCAATGCACTCAAACATAAGTATTAGCTATAGTGACTCTATTTGTAAAAAAGATGCTGATAAATTTGCAGAACTACACCAGTTAAACAGCGTAACATTACAAGATGTAATTACACCATTAAGTTTAAATTTTACTCCAGATTATATTGAATTACTCGACTTGGAAATAAACACGAGTATTCATGTTGATTTTTTATCAGGATCAGTTGCGCACCGGCAAAAATTCGGCGGTGGCAAAGGGCAAGCTATCGCCAAAGCCCTTGGATTAAAAACTGCTAAAGCTGTTCCCTCTGTACTTGATGCAACAGCGGGATTAGCCGGGGATGCTTTTGTAATTGCTACATTAGGTTGCCCGATAACAATGATTGAGCAATCGCCTATAGTCATAAAATTAGTGAGTGATGGAATCGAACGAGCGAGTTATGATATAAGTTTTAATAAAATACAAGATACAGGATTTATTTTAATACAACAAAATAGTCTGGATTATTTAGAAAATTTAATAAATATACCTGCAGAAAAACCCGATGTCATTTACCTTGATCCAATGTTTCCTGATAGAAAAAAATCAGCCTTAGTTAAAAAGAATATGAAAATATTACAAAAACTTTTAGGTAGAGATGAAAATTCAGATAAATTACTTGATGTCGCACTACAACATGCTAACAACCGTGTTGTGGTAAAACGTCCTAAAAGCGCACCAGCAATATCAGCTCGAGCACCGAACACTATGATAGAAAGTAAAAAAACACGTTACGATATTTATTTCACATTTAAAAAATAGCTATTTTATTCGTATGCAGGTATATATTCATACTTTTTTTTGTTCTTTTTTGTTAAATTTATAAAAATGTAGCTTTGCATTCCGTTTTTATTACAATTCACGTTTTCACCAGTCACATTACATTTCAAAATATGTGACTTATTTTGTGGCCCTACTTTAATACGGGTCACATAGTTTTCTCCATATTCATTGGTTTGTTTATAAACATCCACTTTAGTCACTTTGTTTTTATAAGTGATAATAAAATCACCATAATTATCGATATTACTTATTTTACTTTCAATCAAATAATATACTTTTTCACGTCCGGTATTTTTCAGCATCTCTTTTGATACACAGTGTAAACCCATTTTATTTTTTGAAATACAATAAGTACGTGGTGAAGGCAGGAATCCAAGTGGGGTATCGCCATCAAACCACATTCCTGTTAGTAAACTTTTTTTAATATCTTTAATTGTAACAAATTGTCTCTTTGCTTTTGGTTTTTCTATTTCTGTACTGATATCAATTTTTGTTTGAATTTTAGGTTTGGAAATTTCAACATTTGGTAACTTTTCCTTAGATTTAGCCAGTTGTTTTTTCTTTTTCTTATCTTTATTTAAGAGTTTAGTAATTTTTTTACTTTTTTCTTTAGCACCATAATGTCCCCATTTAGCTGCTTTATCATAATTTACTTTTGCCAAAGATAAATTTTTTGTTGTGCCATAAGCATTTTCGTACATAACCGCCAAATAATAATACGCATCATAAGATTTTCCCTTTTCTGCATTTTTAAAATAATTAAAGGCTTTGTCATAATTTTTGTCTACACTCACACCATCCAGGTATAATTTACCCAAACGAACATAAGCACTTGAATCACCGTTTTCAATTGCTTTGTTATACCATTCAATTGCTTGTTCAATATTTTTATCAGTACCATGACCTCGTTCAGTCATAACACCTAACTCATACATTGCGGCACCACTCCCATTATTTGCCTCGGCAAGAAACTCCTTGTAACGTATATCATAAACCCAGTCATCTGAAGCAAGAACTAAATCAGTACTGGATATTAAAATTATTACAGCAAATATGCTTTTCAAAAATAATTTAAACTTTAAAAAAGAGTGCAACATACTTATCCTCAATTAAATTCAGATAAATATGATATCGGACCTCATGTGTAAAATTTTAGTTTTAGGACTTAATTATTTGAACTACCGCGTGAATATCGATTAAATCAATTTAAAGCGAGTTATTTAAATGTAATAAAATACAGATATTTGTCATCACATTAGAATGGAGCTATATTCTTATTTTCTTATTTTCTTATTTAGATGTATTGTTATAGCATATAATTTAACCCAATATAGAAAAATACACTACGAAAAATAACCAGGATAATATAAGTAAGCCCCATGGTAACCAAAATCGTGAACCTGGGGTGTTTTCCTGCTTAAAATGTGTATTACTCTTATCAGCATTCTGATTATTTAATTTATTTTTCAATTCTTTTTTCTTAAACTTATCAAATTCTCGTTGTTTTTTATTTTGCTGATTTTTATAAAGTTCAATTCCTTTACGAATACCTTGCGCTATTATCCTGGTTTGGGCTTTTGTTTGATTTTCCTGTTTTATGCCTTGGGCAATATTTAATGCTTCATCTGAATCTATAGAACCAGCATGTTTATTTTTATACTTTCTATTTTGAGACATAATACTAAATCACCAATACTATTTTTTTAATTTATTTTCAAAATATGAATATAATCCCATTACGGCACCCGGTAATAATTCTATTAACATATCATACTCATCATCTTCAATTTCCAGTGTCTCATCACTTATTAATAATGCTAATTTCGCAATGGGTGATAATATTGATTGTTCATTTTTTGCAAGTGAATCCCAAAGTTTCGGCTCTTGACACACTGCTAACATAAAACCATGACACCAACCTTCATAAACCTCAACTAATTCCCCTTCTTCCTCGGTTTCAATAAATAAAATATCAAAAACCTGGTGAGTATTAAGCATTGTCTGAATATCAGTATACATATTTAAAATAAGTGATGAGACTTCTTTACGAATATTGTTTTCAAAATCACTATCACCACAAATACTCTCAACGCATTCTTCACTTGATAGTGCAAATTGTGATACTAACATAGCAGATAAAAAACCATGCGCTTCATCAAGCGATAAACAATTTTCTATGTTGTCCATCAAGATTTCATCTAATCTTGAATAATCATTATCTGTCATTAAACACCTTTGCTTTAAATGTAATTTAGTCTAAATAAATACAATTTTGAGGAAGATTAGAAGAAAAATGGAAAATGCAGATATTATGATAATATTAGTTTTTGTACCAAACTTTATTAAATGATAAGTCATGTTCAAATAACGAACCAACATATCCTGTTTCTTTTGCTAAAGCCATAGAAAGTTTTAATGAACTGGATCGTATAACAGACTTGGTACTATCAGATAGTTTCACTGAAATAGTTGTAGCATGGCGGCCAGGAAGTGCTTTGGTATAAACTGAAGACCAATTGTCCATATTCGGGGTTATACCAATATTAGCTGTACCATCAATTTTTTCAGATAAGTAATAATTCACATCAAAGATTAACTTATTTTTACTTTCTCTTAATAGACGAACACTTATAATTCGAGAATCCTTATTATCGTCTTTACTCTGATATAACAAACTATTACGTCGACTATTTCTAAAAATACTCGATTTAATTACTTTTACATTTGAATCTTGCTTATTGTTAGTTTCTTTAGCAACACCGTCGTTAGACTGAGTTGATGAAAATTGTTCAGTTATTAAAACGACAGATGCGTTATTCTTTGGAGGATTATTTCCAAACTGTATTCCGCCGCTGTTACCGCGCCATTGATAAATGTCAGCAGAAGCAGCTGAGATAGTAAAAATACTTAGACTGAATATAAAAAAATGTTTATTGAACATATTCATAGTTTCTAATCCTACTATACAATTGTGTCATCTCATAGCGGTAATTGAATCTTTATCGTATTTTATAAAATTGACCTTACATCATCTAAATCTTTGTTCTCAAGTGTTTCATTTTTTTCTGTATCTTGTTGTTTTAAAGTCTGATTTGTTTTTAGCGTCTCATACTGAAACTGTTGATATAAACCTATATCTTCTTTCTCACCAATTAATTCTCCGCCTATTTCTACTCCTTGCTTACCTATTGTTTGCATCCATCGAATAATTCCAACTTGCCATTGATAAACACCATCGTTATTCAAATTAAGTTGAAATTAACCAGTATTAAGATTGTTCATAGGTAGTAACTTTACTATCACTTTTAAAGTTTTATTCAGTATATTCAATTGCATGTTGATCATAAACAGAATCACAAATATCCCGGCCGGTATCTTTCTATTTTTGTGTGCAAAAAACTAATTACATTAGGCTACATCATAAACCAAGTATAGTATTGAGTATTTAATACCTATAGAAAATTTAAAGACACAAACAATTTATTAATTCTGATGCCATTTTTTATTATATGCGTGTCGCCGGCGCTCACAATTTTCAAGAATGGATTTTTGAAGACTACAATCTGATGAGCTCCAGTTTATTATTTCATTAATTGAACGAAAACACCCTAAACAATGATCGTCTTCATTCAAACAACAATTTCTAATGCATGGTGAATTAATCAAAACGTAATTTTTAGGGATCTTTTTGTTCATTAGTAAATTTATTGTTGCGTCTGTAATAGAATCTAAGTTATTACATACAATTATACTGACACTAATGTCGTTTAGGATAAAAATAGCACAAATAATGAACAAATATTAGCTGATTATGGATTTACTTGTATTTGTCTAGTTTATTTGTATTTACTCTAATAATTACTTAACAAAAACAACAAACATCCATAATTTACCTAAGGATATAAGTCATTAAATAAAAATAATTTTCATAAACTTTATCTATTAATGATTGAACATAAACGTCTTATGAAATATGATGAATCTACGAACTATGGAAGAGTTCTGTAAGTGTATAAGCAAAAGAATTATTAACAGAAGCTAAGGTTTTATCTGTTAAATATTTAGTAAACAAAATTATACCATTGCAAAGGAAGGCGATAATATTTCACACTATCACATCGAAAATATTTTTCTCCTACAAGAACTTCACGCTTTATTAAGTTAACAAAAGCATTTAATTATGAAAAATGAACGAAAATCTAAAGCTACCCGACGAGAGAAAAAACAACGTAAAAGTCGTTTATCAAAAAGAGCCAAAAAAAAAGCGAAAATAAAATATCGTGTTAATATTGATGATGAAGAAATTATTGATATAGCCAGTAAAAGTGACTTTGTAGTTGAAAATAAAAATGAAAGAGACCAGCTTATAACAATTGGATCTTTTAATGAATTTTTTAACAAAGTTAAATCAAACAAATCATTCTTAACTAAAATGGTGTTAGCATCATCATTATTTATTGCCATTATTGTAGTTTCGCTGAATATTAGTCCAATTTTGAAATATGCACTTCAAGATCAAGATTCAGCACTATATCCCATACTCAAAAAGTATGCCGATGATCTTCGAACTATATCAAGTCGACTGACAGTTGTAACTCGACGTCTTAATATGTTATCGCTAGTTTCTGAAGAAAACGAATTAACGAATACCACTCGAATTAATAGCCTCGTGTTACAAATAAATGAAATGTGGTTTACAACAAAAAAATATTTGAATTTCATCGGTATTGAAACCATAGCCCACACAGAATTAGAAAAAGAGATTGATGCAAATAGCAAAATTAACGAAAAAGGTCTCATTCGTGAAACAAAAGCAGAAGAAATTATTCCGAAAGACGAAATCACTCTATCAAAAGTTTTAAAACTGGATTCCATTATTCAGGATCTTAATTTTCAGATAGATAGCGTTAATAATGAGATTACGTTCCTGGAAGATAATGTTTATTCTTCAATAAAAGCATCTCACATTTATAGCCATCTTCTCGAACGTAGCCGAAACGCCAATGGCAATTATTATGCCGATTCTTCCATAAAGTCAGAAAACAGTAATATTAAAATTAAAAATAAACAAAATATTGCGACAAGCAAGAACGTCTCTACCTCAAATAATATTGATGAAAAAACTATAAGTCCTTCAAATATAAAAACCACACCAAAAAATAAACAAATTGAAGTATCCAAAACTATAATTAACCAACCAGTAAAAGTTGCAAAGAAAAAACAAAAAATCACTAAAATTGAAGAACCTAAAATGACACAACAAGCATTAGCCCAGCAAGAATTAGAAAAACTGGATAAGCAAGAACAAGAACAAGAACAAGAACCTGCAGAGGTTGCTGTAGCAAAAGTTAAAATACCAATAAAAAAAATAGTTGGTGAGTTCACTATAAAAGACTCACCCGTTAGTAAAACACGTAAAGATCAAACAAATAATCTAACCCAAACAAAAAATAATTTAAGTGGAGACAGTGTAAAAGATGAAGAATCTTTTGAAAACACGTCTTTACTTGATGATGTCGACCTGGATTATATATCAAACTATAATGAAGATAATGATACTGAAGTAAGCGGTACTAAGTCAGTTGACGAAGATACTGATTATACTGGTGGTTAAAAAACGAAATTTATAAAAACATTATTAGCGGTAAATAATTAAGGTTTAGAATTACGAATTGTATTTGCTTCAGCGATAATTTCTAATCCTGTTTTACCATCAATTGCCTCAATCAACTTACTATTTGATTTTAATGTTGAATGAAGTCTGGAATATTCAATTGTAATTATTCGTAAAGAAGAGTTAAATAAAGCTAGCTGCTCAATTGATAATGATTCACGAATTTTTTCAATTGATAATTGTATTGATTTGTTTGATGATGTATCAATTCTTGGTTCACCACAAGATACTAAAAATACCAGGCTTAAAGTTATTAGAATACCAAGTAATCGTTTTTTATTTGCTCCTTCAAACATACATTCCACCTATTAATTTAGTTTACGAGTGAATATCCAGTTATATTCATGGGACAATTTATTATTAAACTTATACCCCTCAGAATCAAATTTTTTGATTTTTTCAGGATTAGTTATTTTATTCTTAATAATATAACGACTTAACAAACCTCGTGCTTTTTTAGCATAAATTCCAATCATTTTATAATCACCATTCTTATAATCTTTAAACATGGGTGTTATGATATTAGCATTCAAATGTTGCTTTTTTATTGATTTGAAGTACTCATTCGATGCCAGGTTTATAAGAATTTCAGACTTTATTATTTTTAATTGATCATTAAGTCCATCGGTTATTTTTGTACCCCAAAATTCATAGAGGTTTTTACCACGAGTAGTTATTAACTTACTTCCCATTTCAAGTCGATAAGCTTTCATTAAATCTAAAGGACGTAATAAACCATATAAACCAGATAGAATACGCAAATGTTTCTGGGCAAATTTAAAATCAGTACTATTAAAGCTTGATGCATCCATACCTGTATATACATCTCCTTTGAAAGCAAGGATTGATTGTTTAGAATTTTTCAAGGTAAAGTTAGCTGACCATTTTGAATAGCGTTCAAAATTTAGATCAGCAATTTTTGTGCTAACATCCATTAACTCAGAAATATCTAAACTTGAAAAATCACGTAATCGTTTTATTAATTGAACTGAATCTTTTAAGTAATCCGGAGTCGTGTGAATGATCGTTTTGCCATGAGGATTATAATCTAATTTTTTAGCTGGAGATACAACAAGCAACATAGTTATTTTCTTCTAATCTTAAGAAAGGATATTATAACAAAAATAAATTGGTATATTAAGCTAGAATTGACATTAAATGAGTCAATATTTAATTAAGTATTGTACAAGCTTTTACTGCTCGACTTTAAAGCACAATTGTTAAGCCAAGTGGTTAGGGATTAGGAACATTTATTTAGCATAATACCAGAATCGTCGAAACATTTTGTCAGAATTAAACTGTTACACTATATTAAAACCCAGATTTTTTTTCTATATTTAAATGATAAACTAAGTCTTAAACTAGAAAACTAATTCAATTATAATATGAGTTATTTAAAAACCAGAAGAACACTTGATGATATTATAAGATTCACTTCCTCTGTAGGTGAAAATTCAATTTTCACCGGTAACATTTCAACATCTGATAATATTGTTGTACGCGGAACTATTATCGGTAATAGTAACATTAAAGGTGTAATTGTCGTTGAATCAAATGGAAAATGGATAGGAAATATAACTGCTAATATTTTAATAATAAATGGTCAAGTAGAAGGCAATATTACCGCACTTTATAAAATTGAAATTCAAAAAAATGCTAAAATCATAGGAACCTTAAATGCACCCAATATAGCTATTGAAAGTGGTGCAGTACACGAAGGTGGTATTCATATGAAAAATAAAACACTAATCACCACTTTTGAAGAAAAACGTCAAAAATAGTATTTTACCCTACTAATCTTATGAAGGAAGATTAGACACATTAATGGCCATACTAAAAATCTCACTAAGGACTAGCCATTACCTCAATTTTTAGTTACACCAGTTGAACACTCAAAACTACTCTGCATGGCGTTCAACTGCAGAATCAAGGATTAACCATTCATTGTTTGTGGCATAAGATTTTATTTATAACAATTCTAACCCAAATATGGTTTCAATGTTTTGCTGCGGGAAGTGTGTC
>JBGMQW010000039.1:17186-20870 GCA_048060815.1 Thiohalomonadales bacterium
ACTGTTGTAAATCACATCATTAAGCCTTGCCTGATGTAGAATCAAACTAATTGAAATTAATATATGTAGCTTAAAATTTTACTTTAGCTCTAGTCATTTTAAGCCTGCCGTGTTTAGTTTTACTGTCCAGACGCTTTTTTTTGGATGCCTTGCTCGGTTTAGTTTCTTTGCGTTTTTTTTGAGTTATTAAGCTCTTTTTAATTAAATCCCGTAATCGATTTAAAGCATCATCTCGATTCTTTTCCTGGCTGCGAAACCGTTGCGCTTTAATAATAATGATGCCATCTTTAGATATACGATGGTCTCTATAATTTAATAATCGATTTTTATGTACATTTTTCAATGAGGACGACACTATATCAAAACGTAAATGAATAGCTGAAGAAACTTTATTTACATTTTGTCCACCTGCACCTTGAGCTCGAATCGCACTGATCTCAATATCCTTAAGAGGTATAACAAGATTACGAATGATAATTAACATTGATATATCTTGACCAAATTTACAGTTTTTAATTGAACTAAATTATTTCAAACTGCTATAGATAATTTCAATCCATACACTTGATGATATAAAACCATTCGTCCATTTTTTCCATCTTGTAGATAACCCCTTTTCCCTTATTTTTTCAAGAGAATATCCTTTATCTATCATGGATTTAACTTCCGCCGAGGTTCCTATCAACATATCGTGAAAATCTTGAAGACCGTTTTTATTTGACAACGGACCATGGCCAGGAATAACTTTAGTTTTATTATCAATTTTACCAAGTACTGTTTTAATATTTGCTGCCATATTTAAAACATTTCCACCATTCGTTATATCAACAAAAGGAAAAAAACCTGAGAAAAAATGATCACCCATATGAACAATATTAGATTTTTTAAAAAATACAATGGAGTCACCATCAGTATGACCGCGAGGAAAATGTACAATTTCAATATCTTCATCATTTATGTGTAACGACATACGACTACTATACGTGATCGAAGGAAGCGCAAAATCAGGATATGGTTTTGATACCATATTAAATAATTTAATTTCCTGAATAGTCAATAATCGAGAACGAACATTATCATGAGCAATAATTTGTGCTTGATGTCCAAGAGCTAAATTTCCCCCTGTGTGATCGCCATGCCAATGCGTATTAATTATATACGTGAGTTTTTTTATTCCACCGTATTTAGTTAATTCACTTTTAAGAGCTTCTGACATTTTCTTATAGTCTGCATCAATTAAAAGAAGGCCTTGTTTACCTTTAAGTAGAGCAAGATTCCCTCCTTTCCCTTGAAGCATAAAAATGGAATCTGTTAGTTTAGTAGTATTAAATGATAAGGACTTAACGTGATGAGTTTCAGCATTAATGAAATTTGAAACAAAAAAAACAAGTGTTATAAAAATTGAAATTGTTGTAAGTTTATATGAATTCATGATGCTCTCTCTATAACTATATCAATTATTGTGCTAATTATAGTAATACAATATACCCATTTCTAAACATTAGATAATATAACGAATTATTCATTTCTCTAATTTACTAGCACAATCAACACATAACAACACAGAAGGATCAAGTTCCAGACGCTTAATTACAATTTCATTATCACATTCAATGCAATATCCATAACTATCCTGGTCAATTCGATTTAGCGCAGCAGTAATTTTTTGTATTTCTATTTTCCTACGGCGTTTGACTTCTTGAGACATCGCCTGAGCTTGAAGCGCATCCATTCTAGAAATTCTACCTACACGAGTTTGATCTAACTCAACTACTTTAGTTGCATCATCTATAGTCTTATCAAGATCATGTAAATTATGTTGTCTATTTAATAATTTCTTTTTAAAAGTAGATAGTATTTTTTTATCCAAATTGATTCACAATTCCTGTTTATTTGTTTTTACTCTTTATCCTTTATAAACATCTTATAGACCAAAATCGGTAACCCAAAAAACAATAATAAAAAACTAAAAGAAAAAAGAACAGTATATTCTAATAACAACCAACCAAATAGAATTATCCCAATTAATAACCAAACTAATACCACTACCGCTTTTGGAATATCGTCTGGCATTATCTTTACCTCATTTTACATTAGATCAATATAGACTTTGAGTAATAACCTAACATTATGTCGTGTACATTTATTATTTACAACCATAAAAATATGATTATTGAACGAATAAATAAAGCTAATTTTACCAAGGAAGATTAGTCTGCGGAATTTAGGTAAATTCAAAGGTTTGTCAAGAATGAACCATTAATCTCTTTTATAAACAACATCTGCTATATCACGATAAATTTAACCCGATATCTTCAAGGGTATTTTATCTAACTTAATTAACTTGAGCTTAGTTAGTTGGTTAGCCTAAATGGTATTAATTTCTTTATGATCATAGGAAATCGGAAATACCCATATACTGTACTTATACTGGCAGCAACAGTAACTTTGGTACAATTAATTTAATATTATTGTAGACTTTTATGATAACAAACAGTATTAATTTTACAGAAATTTACTATTATATAAGGGTAACAATTCAATTATTTTAGTGAATTGCAGTCAAAATATCTAGTGACATAAGGAGGTGACTTATGTTTTATCGTAGATACATCCTTGAGTTTTTATTATTGTTATTATTACTCGTCATCAGCACTTTAACTTACGGAACATAATATATCTTTGATTAGAAATTTTATATGATAAAGAGGTAAACCAGTAATTAAGATCCTCTTTATCAAAATTTTCAAGATAAATTAATAATCTCTTAAACTACATTCATTTTATTCAAATATATTTATATCATGGTAGCGTTGATACTAAATTTCGATCTTTATCTTTTTGTAGAAGTGATAATGAAAATGCAAAATTATAAGCACTTATGTAATTATCTTCTTCAGCAATAGCAGCTGGTTTTTCGACCATAATTATAGCAATATAATTTTTTAATTTTATAGAAAATATGTGATGCCTTACTGATCCGTAATTACCACCATTAATGCTAACTTGTTTTAATAAGTTCCAGTGTATGGTTCTCTTTCCACTTATTTTTATATGTTTCTTATTCAATATTTTCATATCAGATATACTTTTATATAAATTATTGTGGTATTTACTGAGTAATTTTAAAGATGATTCTTCAAATGAATTTATACTGTTATTTTCTTTTTTAATTTTAAACAACTCCATATTATAAATACTTTTATTTTTTCCAAAAGGTCCAAAGGTCACATTACTACCATTTTCATGATAAAATTCATCAAGATCCATAATAGCATACTCGGGTGTACCTTTTTTATACGGAAGAGAAATCGAATAGCTATTATCCATTGCATAATATTTATCATCACTAATGATGCCACTGATATATTTATTGTGATCAGGTGTTTGTAATTTACTGGAATTTTTACCGATTTCTGCACAACCACTAACTATGACTATCAATAATAAAAACAACCGTTTCATATTTTTCATAAACTGTTCTCCTTAACAGATTCACATAATTAAGTATGTACACTTTTTTAATTTTATTAAAATTATTCATTATAAAATTGATATTGATCAATTAGTCTTAAAATTCATATTACAAAAACTTTAATATACCTCCAATTGTACTGACTAGAATATAAAAATATAACTATTATCGTTATATTTATTGTTTACTCACAATAAACGTAACTAATG
>JBGMQW010000040.1:0-20806 GCA_048060815.1 Thiohalomonadales bacterium
CCCTTGATACTACTTTAATTTTTTTATAACCTTCACCTTTCCAGTAGTCATGCTCGGAATCGATTTCATAAACACAATCGGAACGTATAAAACTACCATATAAAATTTCAGTCTCATTATTCATTATTGCAACTACTTCATAATATTTTGACATTGTTTTTACCTCTTAGATTAAGACTTCCTTGTCCTGTTTAATTAAAGTTTATTTAAAAATTCTTTTGCACTGCTAATCGAATAGTCAAACATAGAAAGCATTGATGATATTTGTGCTCGGCTATTTTGCTTTCTAGTGAACATTTTTTGCAGTAATTCGGTTGCGAAATTATCGGCACTACCATAAGCTAGTATTGCACCGCTTTTACATTTACCCTGCTCAACTGCTTTAAAAATTAATTCGTTTATTTCCTTTTTTTTATTATAAATTCCGTTTTCATTAAAATAATGGAAAGCAATTGTATTTTTGATACTC
Organism: Thiohalomonadales bacterium; assembly: GCA_048060815.1. Taxonomy (GTDB): domain Bacteria; phylum Pseudomonadota; class Gammaproteobacteria; order UBA6429; family Thiohalophilaceae; genus CAYQUC01. The sequence goes on from JBGMQW010000040.1 coordinate 470, forward strand.
AAATTATTATCGCTCTTGGCGTCATTAACTGCATATAGATACTTATCATATTTATTCATAATTCATTCAATCCTCATAATTTTCGTTAACTCAATGTTAACATTATATACTACTGACCTATCATGTATACTTGCCTGTTAACATAACTAGCTTATAAGTCATTGATCCTATTAGGTCGCTAGAATTATTTTTAGTTAAATTTCTTTATTCCAATGTATACATTATCAATTTAATCCTATATTGTTAATAAAAGATTAACACTAACAGGAGTTACTATGAGCAGTCATACAAGCAATTTTCCCGGGATTACGTCACGTACTAGTAAATCGATACAACTGTGTATTCCATACAAGGGAAAGAAGATATACGAAACATTGGCGTTAAATAATACTAAGCCTAATAGACGTTTTGCCTATAATTTACGATGTGAAGTAATACAGGCATTAAAGAGTGGGGTTTTTAATTATCAAAATTATTTTAAAGGTGGTAAAAACGAGGATAAATTTGCTCATATGTCAGGTGATACTATCAATATTGAATCACGATTAGACGATTATTTAAAAACGTTATTAATTCGCATTGAAGCAAAGACTCTAAAACGATCAACGTTAACAGGCTATAAACGTCATATTGAATCATTATCGAAAACGTTCGGACATATGAAGTTATCAAGCTTAACTAAAAATGATTTAAAAAAGTGGGCTAAAAATAAAAACGTCAAACAAAAAACAATTACAAATCAATTACCGCATTTAAGAGCCATAATCGATACCGCCCTTGATAACGATCAAATATCAAATAATGTACTTTATCAATGGTCGCCTAAATCAAAAGTTAAAACGAAAAAAATATTAAAAAATCCATTTACTCTTAATGAATTTCGACAAATTATGGATTCCGTAAAAATAATATGTCCTGATATTTATAACTTGGTACTTTTCCGATTTAGTTTAGGTATGCGACCTTGTGAAATTTTTGGTTTGCGTTGGGCGAGATACGATGAAATTAATAAATCAATTACAATTATGGAAACAATTGTGGATGGTCATATCGAAAAAACGCCCAAAACAGAATCAAGTATTAGAACATTAGAATTGAATAAATCGGCTTTATTATCAATAAATGCACAAAAAAAGGAAACATACGGTAATTATGATTACGTTTTCATTAATAAAAATACGGGAAAGCCTTGGCGATATGATGCAATATCAAGACGATGGAAAGCGGCTTTAAATCATGCAGAGGTTAATTATAGGCGTCCTTATAATACGCGTCATACATTCGCTACATTATCATTAAAGTCTAACGAATTGAGCTTATATGAAGTATCAAGGGCATTAGGTCATAGTGACATTATTACGACAAGTAAGTCCTATATCGGTAATAATGGGATGGTGGAAATTCAAAAAACAGGTGGAAATACGGCTATTTTTTCAATTGAGAATAGTAAATAATTTAGTACAAAAAAAGCCCGATACTTTTTTAAGGAATATCGGGCTTTTCTCGGTCTGACGGAAGTTACTCAACACAGCCACCTTATATCAAAATCACCAACTTAGCCACTTTAATTTATGCATAAAGTAACTACACCAAGTACGGTTACTTATTTGATATGATAAGTAACTTAGCCAGTTAATGTAGCGATTATGTAGCTTTGCTGTAACACTTTGAGACACCTTGAGGCACTTATCAATAACTTACTGAGTATTTATTAAGCACGAAAAAACAAGGGAAAATCAGTCTAATAAGTAGATAACGCTGCAATGGTAGTCTTTTCTACTTGTTAGACTGTACTAAATATGGCGGAGAGCGAGGGATTCGAACTATCGATTATCCTTTTAATTTCAACTAGTTAACCATCTAAAGTAGCTATTTAGTAGCTTTACTACCCATTTATTAATTGCCTACGTTTATCGTTAATTCAATCTTAACACTATTTCCCTAGATTATTTCACAATATAGATATTATAAACTATAGTGTTACCTAAATGTTAACATAAAAGGAGATCTATGTATGGACATGCTTAATCATTCGTCAATAATTTCAGACCTAACCGAATTGCTTTTAATCTATACAAAAAAAAATCCAGATTTTCAATGTTTTATTGCCATTTCTAACGGAAAAGAACAAATTACCATAGGTAGAAAATTAGACCAAGAATATTTTAGGGCTATCAGAAATACTAACGAATTAATGGAGAATTGTAGTGGCACATCACATTAGCAGGATCGATAGTAGTGGAAATCATTGTTGGGTAGTACGATTACGAGATCGAAAATCAAACGGTGTTAATAAATCATTTAGTGATTCTATGAATGGTGGAAAACTTAAAGCATTAAACTACGCTATAAAATTTAGAGATAAAGAATTAAATAAAATAAACAAATATTGTAAAAGCAAAACCAAACTAAGAGGATTTCCTAAATTTTATTCAAAAGGTTATAGCTTAGTAGTTCGTAAACGGGATTATGGAGTTTATAAAGCCTATAACGCTCAAGTTTTTGATATGTTCATTAGCAAATATCATCGAAAATATTTTGGCTATGAAAACTGTGGAGGACAAAGAGAAGCAAGGAAGCAAGTAGAATTATGGGTTAAAAAAACAAGGAATAAAATTGAAAAATTTGCATTATCAGTGGGATTAACTCGGAAATAATTATGCCGAAATTAAAAAAGGAAATTAATTTATTTTCAAAACGATTTGCTGAGGCTTTAGTACTTAATAATCTTGAGTGTAAAACATATAAAGAGTTAGGCGAGTTATTAGGTATTAGTCGATCACATGCCTATGAACTTCGTAATAATAAAAAACTTCCTAGTGCCTATACGGGATCAATTTTAGCAGAGGCTCTAAATGTTTCATTCGAATGGTTACTAATAGGAAATGGGGTTCCTACTAGAATGTATTTAAATGATTCGGAAGCTAAATTAATAAGTAGATATCTACTATTAAATAAAAAAAACCAATCTAGATTATATAAATTTATGTTTAAACTTTTGGAGGATACATATGAGTAATGTACAAATAAAAATTACAGGCATTAATTCCGAGTGGTTAGCTAGAGATAATACACGCTATATAGTAAGAATCCCAACCGCTGGAGGAAGTGGTAACTTTGGCTTTAAGGAATATGGAGGATCACAGAATGCATTAAAAGCGGCTAAGAAATTCCAAAAAGCAATGTTAAGACAATTAGAATTTGATCGAAATTTTCATATGGAAACAGGTGATTATATAGCAAGGGAACATCTTCATGTAAATAACAAATCAGGAGTTACTGGGGTTTGCCGTATCGTTTGTCCTAATGGATATCAAAATCCTAGAATTGAATGGGTAGCCCAATGGTCAGGTAAATCAGGTAAAAGATATTCGAAAACTTTTAGTACCGCCGATCCTAAAATAAAAAATGAACAAGATGCCAAGCAAAAAGCAATTGCATACAGAAAAGAAAAAACTAATTTATTAAAAGGACAATAGAATGGAAATTATTAAGAATATGCCAGCGAAAGGAATAAGAATAAAGGTTTTAAAGATTATGCAAGAAGATCCTAAGGTATTATTTTCGGTATCTGATATATTAAATATATTAAAATCCGATCCTTTGATTAAGGATAAATCTGACGATAAAAAATATAAAACCATTGATAATCAATTTAGGAATCTACGAGGACAGAACGAAATTTATAGACATATCGATAGGGATATTAACGGCGACCTTCAATATGCCGTTACTATAAGTGATAGTAAAATAGAACCGTTTATTGTTACTCCATTAGAAAATAAAATTAGAAAAAAAGGCAAACTTCTAATAGGAAAGGAAATTAGATCAATGTTCGCTATGCAATTTAATAATCTAGCAAAATTGGAGGATTCAGTAATGCGAATAATAGAAGAATTTGAACGCGTTGAAAAGGAAATGGATAAAATAAAACATTTTCTAGGAAAAAAATAATGGATGCGAAATATAAAAAATACATTCATGATGTATTAACATTTATGCAATGGGAAACAGCCGTACAAACAGTACATAATGCTAATTATGGTTATATCATAATGACTGTTCCAGTCACCAATATTGAACCTACTAATGTGCATATTACAACCAATCTAAATAGTGAGCAGATCGAATACGTGCTACATAAATCATTATTAGCGACACAAAACAAGGAAGAAATTAAATGACTTTAGATGAATATGATTATGATTCAGTTTGTATATTTCTTGATAAGTTTATGGATCACGTTATAGAGAAAAACGACAAAATAGGATTTATTATTTCTGTAGCCGAACCAAGTAATAAAAAAATAAAAACATTGTCATCCTTTAGTTCTAGAAGAACATTAGATCTATTGGCGGTAGCCACGCTAACAATACTTCCTGATAAAGTTGTACAAAAAATAGAGGAAGAAATTGCAAAAGGAAGGCATGATGACAAAGAAAGAATATAATTTTATTGTTAAGTGCTTAAATAAAGAAAATAAAAAATATTCTAAGTATCTTACACTAATTGATAAGTCTAAATGGTATAAAGAAAATGCTAAAGTTAGTCCTGTAAAAGTATGGCGATCAAATAGATTTATGGTTCAATTGTTCGATTGTAATCCTTTAAGGCTGAGTATTAACAGAACCATGATAAATCAAGATGAACATTGGATTGATGGTATTACATGGGATGAAATTCAGACAATAAAAAAACAATGTGGCTATGAAAATCAATGCGCTATTGAATTTTATCCACCCGCTTTTGATCTTGTATGTGATTTTAATATGCGACATATATGGATATTGGATAAGCCATTAGACTTTATGTGGCAAAAAATAAGGAAGGAATAATGCTGGAAGTTAAACTTGAAAAATATGACATTAAATCGGTTACGGAATTCTTAAAAAAGATACAGTGTAATATTTCAGAAAAAATTGATCATGAATTAATTTCTATTATAGTAAAAAAAGTAAAACCACTTAATTTTGTAATGGTATCCAATGTGCCGAAATCGACAACTATTGATTTATTAATAGTTGCACTTTTACAGGAGAGTAAAAACAATAACAGTAAGACTATAAATGAAATGATATATTTATTAGATGAAGTAAAAAAACTAATTAAATTTTAGGCGCATCCTTGCGCCTTTTCTTTAAAATGATCGTGAGTATCCTAGCTCAAACATGGACGGATCATAATCAAAATTGATTGTATTATTAAAGCTTAGTTTAGTTCGAGTATATCGTAATGTTAGTATATCATTAGCTGATAGATCTAAATTAATACCAACACCCATTAACATTCCAGTATCACTATCTGATAATGAATTAGTTCCAGCCGATATATCCATATCCGCTTTTATAAGTCCTAATGATCCTAATAAATGAACGTCATGACCACCAAGTAATCCAATAGAAGTATTGGCAGTTAATGCCAAACTATACATTGTAGTCTCTAAAGCTGTATTAATAAAAAATACATTCCGATCAGCACTGCCCAAATTCTTATAACTGCCTTCAAGTGCAAGCATAGGCGTTAATTCAAGACCGTAAGTTAAACTTAATCCATTGCTTGAATCACTAAATACGATGTTAGCAGGTGATTGTAAATCATAACTTGTTTTTACATAGCTAATATTAATGGTATCAGCCTTTAACGTGCGACTAAAACACACAATGATAATAATAATTAGAGCTGTAATAATTCCATACATGATTTTGTTATTCATAATATTTACCTTTTAATTTAAATTATCCCTATGCTATAACTTCCATTCCGAATTGTGATCTGTAATTTAGATGTGCTAAAAATTTATTAGTTGCGCCATTCTTAGAAACATATAAATCGAAATAATCGCCACCAATAACGTTTAATTCAAACGAGGTGCTATTAAAAGTAATTGGCTTGGTTCCTGTATCGGCTGATATAGTGCCGCCAGACGCTCCAGCATAATTCACCGCACCATTTTTTCTTGTAGTAACCAAAAAATGATCAGGACTTGTGGTATCACCATTAATTTCAATTGAACAATATATTTTAATTCGAGTAACGCCAGCGGGAACGGTTAATCTATTGGGATTTGTAACCGAATTCCAAATTGAATCAGTATTAAAAGTGGAGGCTTGCCAGTTAACCACATTTATAACATTAGAACCTGTTATTGTTGGCTGACTGGTTAAATAAACCAATGCCCCCCTAAAAGCAGGAACACCGCCAGAGCCACTAACTTGTGCATTAAGTAATTTAAAAAATGATCCATCCCAATAAAAATCGGCTACTTGTCCTATTTCCAAATCACCTGCCGATAATGCCCCATTATCCAATCCTACAATTGTCTTAATACCTAATGAGTCAATATCTAATGAAGCCGCACCACTATTAGTAATGTGAATTCTAAATTTATAAACGCGTCCGGTATCTAATGCGGTAATACCAATTGCTGCGGTATAAGCGGCTGCGGTTCCAGCCGTTGAGAAAGGGGTAAAACTAAATCCTCCAAAGTTACTATTATTGCTGGCATTTGTTGTTAGTACTTTTTGCGCTTCGGCTATTCCTAATGTGGAAATATTATTATAATTTAACTGTAATGCGGTTGCTAAAATACCTAGATTAATTAAAGCTTGAGCGGCTGTAACTGCACCAGTGCCACCGCCAGCAATAGCCAAAGCCGTAGCAAGTGAAACACCAGAAGGAATATCGCCATTTGAATCAAGCTTTAATGCATTTAATGAGCCGCTACCCGTTGCGGCAATCATAGCTTTAATTTTTAAAACGGCATTATTAATCTCTGATCGTGCCTGACTTGGATCATCCGTTGCGTCATCAAGATTTGTATTGGTTAGATCATCTATTGGATAAGCCAATTTAAAAGCCTCTTATTTGTATGTCGATCAATGCATCTTGTAATACATTAGACGCGTTATATAATTTTATTCGTGGTACAGTGGTTGATTTACTAACAATTTCCCACGACCAACCTGCACCAACATTTTGTAATGCTACACTTATTGTTTTTATAACGGAATAAGTCTCAACAATTGGAATAATTAGATCGCCTGCTGGTGAACTTATAGTACTAGTGTCTAGATCAGTTATTGATTCTATTATTTCGGGTGCATCGACAATTAAATCAGCCTGTGTTATTTCAGGGGCTATTATTGTATTGGTAGCGGTAATTTTTGTTTTTAAATAACGTCCAGATACCTGCTGACCTGCAACCGCAAAAGCCGTATAAGTTATATCATCGTCACTATGAGATTCCTCTAATAATAATGTAGTGGCATTACTTAAAGCAGATAACAAAGGCGTAAATTGTAATACAGAACCTAAATCAACGGGTAGCGATTCATACGAGATAGTAGTATTAGGATTATTAGTCCACGTTAACCAATTAGCCCACGTAATTATCGGAGAATTTGTAGCAAAATTAGCCCATGTAAAGTTATCAATTGCCAATAAACTACAATTTAAATCTACATAACAATTAACCTTAGTATCAGGAAAGCAATCAGCCTTATAATCGACTGTTAGAATTGAGCTTGCTAATCTTGGCGATCCTAAATCAGAATTTATTAATAATGCGTTTGTTGATTTGTTTCCCGTTGTATCGACTGCTTTAATGCCTGCCGTATAACTGCCTGCTACTAACTGATTAGTCTCATAAGGTAATTTTGAAATTAATCCGCTGTGTAATGGTGTTAAATTTTCCCACGCAAGATTAGTTCCTAAAGCCGCTCGAATTTCATATCCTGCAAAGTCTAGGGGGATATTTGATGATAATAAACCACCATTAAATACACGTGTTCCATCTGCGAGTCTTTGAACGGTAAAGTTATTAACAATCGGTGGTGGTGTTTGTTTACCAATAACGGAATATTGTAAACTGGTTAACCATATTGAACGTATTCCTACATTATTAATAGCCCTAATTCTAACGTCATATTGAATGGTATCCTTAACGGGTGAAATATAAATTTCTGTTATTTCCAAATTAACGGTATTGCTAACAGGTGTCCAACTTGAATCGGTTGAAATCTTATATTCTAACTCATAGCCACCTAAATTTTGATCAATAGAAGTTGTCCAAGTAACCCGTATTCTCGAAATAATAGTGCCATCAGTCGATATTAATAGCTCATTATCACCACTAAATAATAATAAATTTGTTGGTGCTGTAGTAACTAAAATAGGAACATCAGGAATCGCCGTTAAATCTTCGGGTATAAATTGAATTCGTCTAGCCGAAACACTACGATTTGGACCCGGTGATCCATAACCAACATAATAACTGGATACAGGTGTTGAACCTGCTACCTCTTGCGCGTTACGTACATCAATATAATTACCGCGAGTAACTAACATTGGAAATGGAAAATGAGGGGTATCACCCTGATTGGCTGTAAAAAATAAACCGAGATCAGGAATATTAACTGTCGCGCCATCTAATAGAACAAGACAAGCCCCCGGCGCACCGCCTGCACCTGCACCCGGTATTCTAAGTCTGACTTGACCAGCCACACCCGGCGCACCATCTAAACCACTTAAATCAATATTACCAGAAACGCCAAAGGACATTCCTCGACAAATAATTTGTAATCCTGCGCCACTATTACCGCCATTACCGCCAATATCTTCCTTCGGCACAATAAATGAGGCGTTATAATAACTACCTCCGGGGCCACCACTTGATCCGTCCAATCGCGTTGGCAATCCTAAAATTAAATCATTTTGTGAATCATTCACTAAGTTATGAAAAATTAAAGTATCATTTATTCCTGTCGTAAGTTTGGCTTGATAACTTGTATCATATCTTCCGTCATTATGCATTCCACCGCCTGCACGTGTATTTCCTAAATAGCCAGAATTACCATTTAGTGAAGGTGGCCAATCTAATGCGGCATTAACTCCAGATAAACCGTTTCCTTTGCCATCAATTATTCCATTAACTGTAAAATGACCTCTAATATGAATATCAACATTATTATTAATCGTAACTATTACACCGTTATCAATAGTAACAGGTGCATTATGATCATAAACGGTGAAAGCACCCGCGCCGGGCAATGTAACATTGCTAATAATATGCCAAACACCACCAACGTCAACGAAAGATCCCGGATAATTTGCGTCTAAATATGTTTTTAAACTTGTTCCGTAAAAGCTATCATTTAAAACACTTGATGACGTGGATAAAACTAATTCGCCCGGTTCTTGAGATGAACCAAATAATTCAAGTGTAACTATTCCAGTAATCCAGTTTATAGATACGCTTTGAATTTCGAAAGGACGATTAACTGAAGCCAATGAACCATTAAAATCACGGACATTTTCCAATTTTAAGCTAACAATATCCCCAACTTCTAAAGCATTTAAACTAGGTAAACAATTTACAGTTATCTTAAGAGGTGGTCCAGCGTAACGATCTCGAAGTGAATTAAACAAACTAAATATTGTTTCTTCGGTGTGCCTTGCTCCGTCTAAACCTTTAAAGTTTAAAACTTTTAACTTGGATTCGCCATTAACAGAAATACTTTTCGAGTCAATAATTAATGAGGTTCGTGTAAATTTTTCGGTAACATTATCAAAATTCCAGTTAATCTGAAATGAATTTAATACCGATCTCATGTCATGCTTAAGAGATGAATAACTAATTACATTACTTTCATTTAAATTTTCAATAAAGCCAGCACCAGCCAGAATATTTACCATTCTCCTAAGTCCTAACTCTCCAGAACTATAAACAGGATTATAACAACCAAGTAAAAGATTTAATTCAGTTTCAATGAATTTTTTGGCATCTGTTTTTCTTAAGCCTTTAAACGTGCCAATTATTCCCTTAGCGTCATCGGCTACATCCCACCAATCGGAACCAATATTTATAAAATCATTTAAGCGAACAAAATTAATATTTAAATTTAAATGCCAACTACTCGGTAAAACAGCTACGCCTTGGTTGTATAAAACACCAGTAAGAATAGCGTATATTAATTTAGGAATAGGCATTTCTAAATAAACGTATTCCTCAACTTTTGTTTTTCGTGAATTATCCAGTAATGTAGAGTCAATAATATGCGATACGGCACTTGTATTTAATACACCACGACCATTTGTATCAACAATAAAGGATAATCCTAAAGTGGGATCAGTTATTGTGCCTGTGCATCGAATAATTTCCTTTTCGACTTTGATATATAAAACGGTTTTATTGGGAGCGTCCGAATAACTTACTCCATGCTCAAGTAAATCAAATTTTGAAACAGAATAAACAGGTATTAATAACTGAGTAGCATCTACCGATCTACTTAGTGTGGTTTTAGCAAAATCAAATATATCCTTTCGTTCGCTACGTTGTATATCGGCAAGTTTTAAAATATAAACGCCATTATTATAATCGACTGTATCAATTATTTGTGTCTGTATTAATACATAGTCGTTCCATATTTCATCTTTAAATGAAGTATAAACACGAACCCTTTTGCCGCGTAAACCTAAACCAATATCAAGCTTAGTATTAAACAGATCGGAAATAGTATTATTTAAATCAACTAAGCGTATTGATATGCTACCGATACTTGCTAATCCACGATCAGGATTTATACGTTGGGTTGTTCCGCTAATTCCATTAATAACGCCTAAGGTTTTATTAACACTAAAAGGTACTTGTGAATCATCGTGACTAGTAAAATAATGTAAATCAGTATTATTCGAATCAAAAGATAATTCTATTGTGTATCTTGGATCTTTTGATGATTCACTATTTTTTAAGGTAAAATTTGCGTTGTCTACTCTCATGCTAGTCTAACTCTAAACGATATTCTTTTATCAATATTATTTTCAAGTCTTTGTTCCGTATAACCTGCACCGTCAATAAAAGCAGGAACAGGATCATTAGGATTAACAATTGTACCTTCTCTGTCAAATTGAAATGATTCCCCACTTTCAACACTATCAAGAAATTGAACCATTAAAGCTAAATCGGAAGGAATTAATATACTTGATACAATGTTAAAAAATTGTTGACGCCTATTTGTTATAGTTTCCGTGTTACCATTTAAAGCTATAGCATAGTCCTGTTTGATTAAACGATCCCTATCGTCAGACTGAAAACGAAATTCTGATTTAACCGTTTCATTCAGTCCAAATAAATAACCTGTTAATGTAATGTCCTGTCCAGAAGTTTCGGCAATTAAAATGCTATTAGTCGTAATTGTTGACGATGTAGAGGTTTTAGATATTTGATGCCAGCCATTATTTTGTATATTTAAAAATCCAGTAACATAAACCCATTCACCGATATTTAATCCTATAAATTCATTTGAGGCACTTTTAATTTGATATTCGACAGGTGAAGTTGCCGACAACGTAATAGAAATATCATTATTAGCCGCAAAAAATGCAACCCTAATAATTGATCGTTTAACTAAATATTCAACAACTGGCATTTAAGCTACTCCTCGGATTTCCTGCGCCTGTCTTGAGTCACTATCGAAAACAACAATATCCCGGTTATTGGTAGCGTCTTGAATAATATTAACTAAACGTTCACTAAGATCTTCCCCTAACATATCGCCTGTAAATATAATTTGTGTGGCGTTATTTGGAGCCAATGCGCCTACGGTTACTGGTGTTTGTATAGTAGGTACAGAATTTGTGGAAGTTGGCGTATTTACTGAACTAGAACCACCACTACCGCCACCAACTTTTGATAACTGAACCGCGCCTTGTGCTGCTGCTGCTGCTGCAAGTGCAACACCTAATGGATAAGGTGGTGTCGCCAAAGCATTCATTACAGCCTGAGCCGTTGATGTAATTATTGAGGCTCTAGCCAATAATTTTTGTGCGCCAGATTGTTTTTTACCTTCCTTTTGCATCAATGAACTAATACTACCGAATATTGAAGCGGCAGCACCTAACATTCCTGTCATTACTCTAAGCCGATCAGCCGCACCGCGTTTGGTTATTTCTGTTAATCTTTTTTGTTGTTCGTCTTGTAATTGGGCTATTAATTCATTAGCTTGATCCTCATTAACAACACCAGTCAACAACGATTCATCCACAATCATTTGTCTATTAAAATAGGATTCTCTAACTATATCTTCCTCATTCAGTAATGAAACCCGTAATGATTCCAATCTATTTTTTGAACTTTCAGCCAATTTATCAATACTGAAAACAGGATCGGCGGCGTCATCTGTAGGAGGTTTATCAATAATTGTCGTAATTGGTTTTACACTACTTAGATCTAATAATGATTCCTTATGAATTAATAAAATTCTATTCAGTCGATTTAATATTTTTAATTCTTCATTAAACTTGGCAATATTTCCTTCTTTTCGGGATGACGCGTGCCAAAATTTTTCACTTTCTAGTACTTTTCTGTTTGCTGTTTCAAGTCTACGCTGTGAGGATTCAATTTTTCCTGTCGTTTCTTCAATCGCTCCCTGTATTGCTTTTTTTATACTTGGATTACTTAAATTTGATAAAGCTAAAACTACCTGTCCTATCCATTGAACTGCCGCTATTGCAGCCGTTACAATCGCGTCTATTGCTTTAGCATTTTCAACAATTGCAGATACGGTTTTGAATTTTAAAACCTTTAAAAGTTCCTCTACTTTATCGTTGGCTTGTTCCGCACCCCTTACGGTTTCCTCAGATAAAACCACACCTAAATCTCTGGCGCGTTTAGCCATTTTTGCTAAACCTTCCGATCCTTCTTTTAAAAATATGGTCATGCCAACACCTGCACGACTAAAGGCGGCATTAGCTAAGGCGGCTTTTTCTGTTTCGCTTGTTGATTTCTGAATGGCATCAGCCATTAAGTTAAGGGCTTCCTCCTGTGAACTGGTATTTATAATCGCGTCTAAAAGTTCGGCGTTTATATTTTTTAATCCAGAAACTAAAGGTCCCATTCCTGCTTTTGCTTCGCCTACACGCTTAACAAAGGCGGTCATATTAGATGTAAATTGACTTTGTGCGGTTCCTGCCAATTCTGCCGCGTGTTGTAACTCTTGGAAAGATTCAACTCCTAAGCCTACAGTATCCGCAGCCTTACCAATAGCGTCAGCAAATTCTAATGATTTTTTTATTCCTCTACCCAAAACGGTAACACCTGCCAAAGTGCCTACAATACCGATTAATGCTTTTAATGAGCCGCTAAATTTTTTAACCGCTTTTCCTGATCGATTTAAGCCTTGATCGAATTTTGCTGTATTAGTTCTTAAATCTAATACGATAGACCCTAATTTTGCCGCCATTATTTTTTCCTTACTAAGTGGGCTAAACTGTCTTTAACTTTATTAGCAGAATTAAAACGTTTTTCATAATTACCTGACTCAATGTATAAATAGGCAAGTGTTTCGTTTAACTGACTTGAGGTTAATTTATTTAAGAATAGATCTGGATGTGGATAGCCCAACCTAAACGCAATATTAAAATAGTCTAATCGTCTAGGTTGGGATATTAATTTTTTGCTGTTTCTTGAATCTCTATATCTTCCGTTAATGACATATCACGATAGACATCAATAACCCGATCTAATGCGTTCGCGCTCAGTTCATTTAACATTGGAATTTGTTCGTCTGTAAACATTCGTTTACCGCTTTCATTCACTATACATTTTACAGCACAATAGCCACGAATTTCGCGCATAACTTCGTTACTTTTAGTCGCCTCAACACTTAATAATTCAAAATCTGCCCGTTCAATTGCGGTAGGTTCACGTATTAAAATTGTTCCACCCCATTCGGGGATATCTAGTTCACGTGTTTTTAATTTACTTGATAGAATTTGATCGCATGATAAAAATTTAGGTTTCACTAATACCACCTTTTATTCTTAATGTTAAATTTGCACTTGTTACACTATCAAGCGAATTAGAAATTGAAAGCGTGGCAACATAGGCGTTAAAATCCCAATAGGTTCTTGGGCTATCAGTAAAGTGAAGGCGATAATTACGGGCGATTTCTGTAGCACTCGCAAAATCTGATCTTAATTGTGCATGAACCGTATTTTTAGGAATGTACATCATAGTTCCCGATATATTTCCGTTATCTGTTAATCCCCGTATAAATTCCTTTGCCGTTGATGAAAGATCGGTAACTTCGATTTCACCTGCCGAACCATCAGGACCAGATATATCGGACAGTTCTGGAATTACGGTAAAAATTTCGGGTGAAGCTCCATCACCTACGCTAACGGTCATACCTTGGCTGGCTAGTGCATTTATGGACATTTTTATTTCTCCTGTTATGTTTCGGTAAACCAAACCGAAAAGTCAATACTGATTCGATATGTATCGGTTTGATTTTCTTTTGGTAAATGATTGTCTGTTAAATAAAGAGCAGTAAATAAAATTGATTTCTCCATAGCGGAAATAACCTTATTCGCCGCATCGGTAGCTTTTTCCAATACTGTATGTCTAACATCAATTTGTAATCGTATATTCATTAATTTATTACGACCGGATAAAGTGTTAGTAGGATTTGAATTTACACGCGAATTAACTGTATTAGGATAAACAGGATTTTGAGGTAAATTAACTGCATAATTTCGGTTACTTACAATAGCGGATAAATCGGTATCGTTATTTAACGTTGTTAAAATATCCGTTTCAATTGTCATCTTAAAACCTTTTTAATCGCAGTCCATACTTTATCAATATATGCCCGCTGAACTTGTGGCATGTTATTTTCTGCGGCTGGTCTTAAAAATGGTATTTTTTTAATACCGGGATGACTAACTTTGGTACTCCATCGATCATCACCTATATTCATTAACTTAGATCGTTTAGGTTTTATTTCATGGGGATCAACTCCGAATTCAATAAAATGAGCATACCAACCATTAAATTTTGCATTACTTCCAACTGTTGGACCAATACTTCAATCTAAAACATAAGGACTAGTACGTCTTTTTATTTTAACAGTTAATGATTTTTTTAAAATGTCATATTCAGAAGGTAATCTACTACGGGCGTCCTTTACGATTACTCTACCGCCTGCACGTAATCCTGCCGCAACCGCATTATTGGCTTCCCTACCTGTCATTTTTTTTAATGTGCGTTCAAGTTCCTTAATACCTTTAACATCTGCCTTGATCATAAATTTTCCTCACACATTAAAACAATCTCTTTATTGCTTTCCATCTGATTAATAACTGTATGAATACCGTATATTTTAGAACCCCATACAATTCTATGCTTAGGAGTAATTAACGCGGATAAGGTATCAAAACGTAATCGAATACGGATATTTATAGTGACCGATAATTGTTGTGAAGCAAAAAATTCTGATCCATTTAAAGGCACTATTGAAGCATATCGTGTAATGTAATCTGACCAATTACCAGTTGGACCACCAACAAGATCAACCGTATCAATAAATTCCTGAATGATAACCTTATGTTTCAATCTTGCATTTAAAGGACTCTTTCTGGCCATAATATACTCTTTGCTGATTTCTCTAAATCAGGATCACTATCATATAAATAAATACAATATGCTTTAATTGCTTCCTTAATGTTTTCAGGTACAGTACTGTTATCGGTATATCCTGCGGTCATTCTAATTCGAATAGGATTAGGTTTTTGTGCAACCGGCGGCCATGAATGAATAACAGTTACTTTACCACCTTGTGTTATTACATCGGCATAGTAATCAATATTCGGTGTTAAGGTTAATTCAACGGACGGTGATCCTGTGTCATCATATTTAATACTATCTACTGACTGTAAAGGCCATGTATTTAAATCAATAGAATTCGAATACCAATTATTTAAACTAAGTTCAACTACTGTATTAATAATATGAATACCACAATATAATTCGGCAAATCTCCTAGAGGCGGTAATTAATCCGCTAACCCGATCATCTTCGTCATTGTGTAAAATTCTTAGGGCATCCTTTGCCTCATTTATGGTTATTGGTTCTACGCCTGATTCATTGATAATTGTAAGTGTTCCCATACTTCACCGCTTATTATTTCGTTATAGTGCCAATCGGCATAAGGTAATAAATTTAACCAGTTTTTATTTTTTAAAATGCTCGTTTTACCTTTGCAATTTATTTCCAGTCCTTCTAATGCAGCCTTAACCAATGCCGTAGTATTATAGCCTGTTGCTCTATTACATAATTTAAGATCATCACTTAAGGAATTTTTTGATTTTGAATTTTCAGGATGAAACCGAATAATATCCGCTGACTCAATAATCCCGTTATAATCAGACAAAAATATTGATTTATTACCAGTCGTTTTTTTTATTTCGGGAGGCTTTCGTCCTGTTCCTTCGACAAAATCACGACCACCACCTTTATTCATCCAACCGATAGATATAAAATCATTACTGCTGTGATAATAATTCCTATCAAGCAAAATAACCCTATTATGATCTCTCCAGTTTTCCTTTGCATAATGTGGACCCATTACTATGTGAATATCAGAATTAACATAAATTGAACTTGTTATCTCAGCCTCTAAACCATGATTTAAAAAACCTTGTCTAAAACATTCGGCGTGGATGACTTGATGTGGTAAATTAAAGTTTGTATGTATGGTAATATCCATTTATCAGTTACTTCATGTGGATCAGGTTTTCCGTGAAAACAAATAATATTTAGTTCTTTTGGTATTTTAGTTCTGCAATGATATTTATATGATCCTACATTACTAATGGCTTCCCAGTCGTTTAGTAAATCAGTTAAGTACTCCTGATCACCCCAATAACGTTCCCGATCTTTTGCATAACAAAATTTTTCATAGGGTAAATGCCAATTACCTTGCCACACCATAACTGACGATTGAATACCACCGTGTCCACTTTGCGCCCAATTTTCAGGTGCGCAAAATTCACCTTCATATTCAGCTAAATAATTAATATTTCCAGTTATTACAACATCAAGATCAAGATAAATTGATCGCCTTGTTGCTATACGCGGCGCAAATAAGCCTATTTTTTGCCACCAACCATGATAACAAACATAAGGTAAAACGGTATTAATACCTTCAATTTTCCTAGTTGTTATACATTTAAATTCATGTTCAATAGTTAAATATTTTTTAACCATGTCACGGAGTGCATAAACATAACCGATATCATATTTATCACCCCAATAAACACAAAATACGTCAATCATCTAGGACGCCATTCGTTAATATAGAATGTATTCATGTCAGGCATTATAAAATCGCAATTCTCTACTTTTCTAAGTCTTACGCATAAATTACGGTTTGGATGTTCTCGACCTATTGCCATATATTCAATTTTATAACCGTTTTGCTGAAATTGATAAAAAAATTCTTCGGTAGGATACCAAGTTCCATGCCACCACCAATCACCCGGTAGTGGTGTTAAACTAGAAATAACACCGTCAATGTCAGTTAGATTATGAATATTTTCCCATACTGCTTTTTGGTTTGTAACGTGTTCAGTAGTTCCTATATTGGTAACGTGAGTAAAAGGATCTAATTTAATTGGTTTACGTAAATCTAAATTTAAAGCCCCATCCTCACCGTTCCAATCAATTGAAATATGCTCTATCCCAATACTATTAAAATAATCCTTGTAAACGCCTTTTGAATTTTTTTTATTACCTAATTCCAGCATCCTAAAACCGTTAATCGGAAATATAATAATCTTTTCGTCATCTGGTATTGGGTTAATCATATTTTAGCCAACACCATAATATCTTTTTTATTATTCAATATAATCATATCAACGATATCAAGTTTAGGCTTCCACCATGTATCTCTTAATGTAATTAACAAAAATTTAGACTGACTTTTTAATAAATTATTAAACGCGTTTTCAATTTTCAATTCAGGAAAATGATTCAAAACCCATAAGCACATAATAAGATCAGCCTTTGGGGCTATTGTTGTATTCAGATTGAAACTGTTAACGCTCGCATCTCTAGGAACCAAATCAAACGGTTTATAAATAACGCCTACTGGTAAAGGCATTTGTTTAATCCAATTTAGATCACCTGCGCCAATATCTACAATTGATTTAATTTTATGCTCAATTACTAATTTTGGAATCCATAAACGTTGTTTAGCCGTATTTGAAATCATTGAGCCGTGACCGCAAGGAGTTTCAGGCAAACCAGAAGTCCAGCCTTTTTTATATTTCTCATCTACATCTATTAAATCAGTCATTTATAATCATTATATATTTCAACGGCTTTTTTGTTAGGATGATCGAAAAACCAAGGTTGTGTAGCCAAACTTGTAAAATGCAAAAGTTTCATATTAGGGATAACTTCATCCTTAACATTCCAAGTTAGAGGTATCGTTTTACTTTTATTTATTAAATGTTCGTTATGTTTGTTAGTACATAAATGATCAGTATCAATAACACTAACCTCGGTACTACCATCATCCAAAC
This sequence comes from Thiohalomonadales bacterium, assembly GCA_048060815.1. Taxonomy (GTDB): domain Bacteria; phylum Pseudomonadota; class Gammaproteobacteria; order UBA6429; family Thiohalophilaceae; genus CAYQUC01. Next base: position 18,833 of record JBGMQW010000040.1, read on the forward strand.
AAACATATTTATTTTTTTCATGATACGACCATAATTCTTCAATATCACCTAATACAATCATATCGCAATCTAAATAAATGCCATATCGTATGTCATAACGAATATTGGTAAAGCCTGTACATCCTGATTCTATTTTAGGATATAAGTGTTCAATAATAACATTAGCTTTTGTATTTTTTAAAATACTACGCTCGGTTAAACCTTCGGTAGTTATAAACCTTTTAGAAATTCCGATAAAGATTGGTATGGAAAACACGTTAAGGCACTATCCTTTGTACAGTTAATGATTTCAATTCCGTAATCATGAGGCTTAATTGTTTCTACTTCGCGAATTAAACCCGATAAATTTCCATTTTCTGACGTTCTCGGCCAGTGTTGCAACTCTTTAGGATACTCACCAAAGTAATGTCGTTTTTCTTCATATTGTCGATCACTTATCTTTCCGGGATAACGCATATCCCAACCAATTAAGGCCATTTTTGTAACGCCGTAATGTAAAGCAATATTTAAAATCTGTGGGCCACTTCCATGATGTGCGTGAATAAAATTATTATTAGTACTAAGTCCTTCTTGCCAAACTTCTTCGATATAATTTAAATTATATTTTTTGGCACTATTTAATCGAGGTGTCCATTTATGGCATTTATATTTTGCAATATCGAACCAGTAATGATCCCAAAATTCAGAATTACACGCCAACATTACGTCTACATCAAATTGATATGCTTTATTAATTCCAAATAATTTTAAATGTCTGACTTGTTGAATCTGTTCTATTGTTAAAGAAAATCCTGTTCCTATAATAATACCGATTCTAGGCTCATTTTCGGAAAACAGTTTAAAGCGGTTTTTCGTGTGCAATTTATTATTTCGATATCTTTTGTAATTGATTCAAACGATTTTATAAACATATCAAACGGTGAACCATTAACTAATGTTTTAGGATGTTTGCCAAAATAATGATCACCAAACATATCGAAACCTAATAATAAAATGGTTTTGGCTCCTAAAATATACGCAAGATTAACGGCTTGATAACCTGAATTTCCACCACCGCTAACTCCATAATGAATCATAGACTCACCTAGATCGCCAGACTGTTTTGAGTTAATACGTTTTAAATTATACTTTTTAGCAGGATTTCTTGAGTCATCCTGAACATCATTAATGGTATATGAAACACCACTAAAAATAGAAACAACGCTAGTATAATAATGATTCCACCAATTACTATCACAAGCGTAATGAATTGGAGCATTAGGGAGAATATTAAATGCATCATTAACAACTATGACCCGACTTTTTTTGTTCGCGGTCTCGGCGTCCTCTTTCGTGAGGCTTTTTCCTGTGGCGATGATTGTGTAGACGGGCTTTTTTTTATAGGCTCAAAATCATGATCAATTTTTGTCTCATGTTCAACTAAAACAGCAGCATCTATACCGATTAAATGATTCAGAAAGGCGATAGGATAAACCGTATCATTTATTTCCTGACCACAATGAAAACTGCCATAGGGTGTAATTGGATTTGATTTAATCATTATTTTCATATTTTTAAAGCTCTGTAATAGTAAAAGTGTAATTTAATCTAATGGCCGTTAACGCCTTATTCATAACTTTAAATAAAAAATTACTTCCACTTGGAAGTAGATATCCTATTTCCGATTCTGTAGAAAAACCAGTAATAGCATTCCTTTCTCCTCCAAATAAAATACCTCTAGAAATCAATTGACCTTCATTTGTAATAATAGGATCATGAGTTGATATATTTTGCGTTGAGTTAGTCGAAATAAAATTATAGTTAATAAAATCGTGTATTATTCCTTGATCGCTAAAAGTACAATTATAAAATACATCGATTTCAACATCACCTTCACCTTGGATTGATCCCTTAAATTCTAAATCGGTAATATTTTGTAGTAAAAGATACTTAATGCCACCATTAGGTATTGTGTTATTTTCATCCCAATAATAT